>JADEWQ010000113.1 GCA_015207585.1 Pleurocapsales cyanobacterium LEGE 06147
GAAAGAACCAAATCGTATGTTAGTCAGCTTACATAGTCTGGTAGATGGTAAACGATTAACACAAAATGCAAACCCTGTTGAATTAAAAACCCTAACAAATTTAAAATGGAGGGCTAGCTTTCCTCTCACTAGAGGTGAGAGTATCCAGCTAGCAAATATAAGATGAAAAGGAGACGACTGCTTACCAACGTTGCTCTTGGTGCAGCCACTAGTACTGCTTTAGTAGCTTGCAACCAAACAAATAATAGTCCTAACGTTCAAGCTAACGAATTGCCCAACGTCAGATGGCGGATGGTCACCAGTTGGCCAAAATCTTTAGATACTATTTTTGGAGGGGCACAAACTGTCTGCGATCGCGTCAGAGAAATGTCAGGGGGACGCTTTACGCTCGAGCCTTATGCTGCTGGGGAAATTGTCCCGGGCTTAGAAGTGTTAGATGCAGTACAGAACGGAACGGTACAGTGCGGACATACTGCCAGTTACTATTATGTAGGCAAGAATCCCGCCTTAGCCTTCGGTACATCCATGCCTTTTGGTTTAACCGCCCAACAGCAAAATTCTTGGTTGTACCATGGTGGTGGTTTAGAAGCCATGCACCAACTTTACTCCGATTTTAATGTCATTAATTTTCCTGCGGGGAACACTGGCGCACAAATGGGAGGCTGGTTTAAGCGGGAAATTAAATCTCTTAAAGAGCTTAATGGCTTAAAAATGCGTATTCCTGGGTTAGGCGGAGAAGTAATGTCTCGTCTGGGAGTAAATGTACAGGTATTGCCTGGAGGAGAAATTTTTCTTGCCTTAGATCGAGGCGCGATCGATGCTGCTGAGTGGGTAGGACCTTATGATGATGAAAAACTCGGTCTTAATAAAGCCGCACCTTTTTATTATTATCCCGGTTGGTGGGAACCAGGGGCAACCTTAGAAGTACAAGTTAACAAGTCTCAATGGGATAAATTACCTAAAGAATATCAGGAAATCTTCAAAACGGCAGCAATGGAATCTAATTTAAATATGCTGTCGAAATATGAAGCATTAAATCGCCAAGCAATGCAGAGACTTGTTGATGGCGGAACCAAGATGGTTCCTTATCCAACAGAGATTTTACAGGCAGCAGAAAAAGCAGCTTTTGAATTGTACGAGCAAAATGCTAGTAAGAATGCTACTTTTAGACAGATATACGAACAATGGAATCAATTTCGTCAACAGATTTCCCAATGGAATCGGATTAATGAATTAAGTTTTGCTAACTTTATGGCTAACGAGCGTCAAGCTTAGAAACAGACAGTAGCGGTACAACTTTTTTTAGCATTTTATACCAGCTTTTTAGTTACGATAGTAGTCACAACTCATTCCCCTGTCCTTTTTCTGAGCGAGGTTAACTGCAATTTTGGGCGATCGCTTCATCAATTACTGTATCGATCGTTTGTTGTTTTTTGCATTCTAAACGGGAAGGCAATTAATTGCTTCTTAATATTTCTTAACTAAAATAGAGAAGAAACAATAAAAATACATTGCGTCTATTAAAAGGACTGATTTGGAAGTTGCGCTTCTCACGCTGATAGCTACCGTTTGTGCCCTATTCGCCGAACTTGCCCTGGCATTCTAATCGTCAATCGATCTTTTTAGATCGAGGAGGATTGGTTTAAGATGCATCGTCCAGTCAGTTTTGTATCAACCTGCAATGGGATCTCGCCATGTTGCTATTAGTCTTCGACCCAGGCTAGCTTCGTCGTTCTCCGAGTCCGTGTACGTAGTTGGTAGGAGCCTCGGCTATGCCGATATTTCAGCACAGCTGAGGCACTTGGCGAGATCGCACCAAGCAGTTTTTGGAAAAGATACTGTTTGGACAGCCTTTTCCCATCGTCCTGGCGAGCGTAGAGAGCGAATCTCTGCATTTTTACCAAATATAATTGCAACCAAACAACACATTGGTATTATTAGGCATTTTCCGCTAATTGAAGTATTTGATAGGTAACCGCCATGCTTTCTTCATAAAGCATCTCGCGACCCCAGTGACGCAACTGCTGACTGAGTAATTCTTCCGTCCTTTGATCGGACATGGGTGTTACTTGCTCGATGTAACAAGATTGGGCGCCACCGCCAGCTTCCATGCGCATGCAGCCTGTGGTACTAGAACACAAAACCGTACAGCAGTCTGCATTTAAGTTGGTAGAACTGAGACGCAAGCTGATTAAATCTCCTGGAATTTCACCCCAGTCAGCAGTGGGAATTCCGGCTAATTCTGCTTCAATCGTGTTTTGATGTTCGTCTGTAAATTTGATTCTTCGAATATCGTAATCTCCTCCTTCAACTTCATAAGAAACAGGAGTCCACTTGAGACGACTGGCAATCCAACCGAGAAACATCAAAGCTTGGGCTTGATTGCCTTTTTCCGAGTCAATGGTTACTTTATCTACTTCATAAATAGCAGAACGTCGTTCGGGAGGATCGAATGCTTCGGCTGTTAATTCTTGCCAGGGTGCAAGTCGTCGCCAGTTGAGATCGGCGAAGACCAATCCTTGTTGCAGTAATTGAGCGACAATGAGTAAATCTGTTTCTGGATGAATAAAACTACTAGAATCGACAATAATATTATCGCTACACTCTGCCAAACGCTTAAACAGAGGATAATCCGGTGCCGGAGTTGCTTTCCACCAGACAAATTTTGGCAAGTCGCCAATCATTAACTCCGAGATCATCCCACCAATACGTTCTAGAGCTTCTGCCGTTCCCGTAAGGTTAATATATTCGCAGCAGACTAGAGTATTTTTACTCTGCTTTTGAATGGGACAGTAAGCAGAAACTTGAGCTTTGACCCCTTCATCTTCGCCGACAATTGGACACAGAGTGATAATACGACAGGGATTGGACGCGGCGATCGCATCGGCAATTCCAGCACCATCTGAGTCTGGAGAATAGGCAATTGCAGCAGTTTTATTTTCGGGAGTCAATTTATCTTCTTGTTTAGCTTTGGCAAATTCTTCCTGCAATCGTTTTAGCAATTGGGGACTAGATTTACCATTTACTTCCATCCCATAGGCTTTTTGGGCGGCTTTAATTGCTGCTGCCGTTCTCGGTCCAGCAATTCCATCGATCGGTCCGGTATAAAATCCGAGAGATGCTAATAATTGTTGCGTTCCATCTGGTTCGTAAATGACTAAACTAAAAGTTGCTGCCCTCGTAGCAGCTGCTCCTTCTTCTTCCGAACCGTAGCTTTGCCAGATTTGTCGTAGTTCGGCTTCTATGTCTTCAATCGAAACGTCTTTTGGAGCTTGTAAAGAAACGAGAGGAGAAGCTTGTGTAGTAGTCATAGGAGTTCAAATTTAAAAAGGCAAAAATCAAAAATAATTATTTTTCTACAATCGTCGCCAGCGACGACCATCGCGTTCGATCAGGAATTCGGCTTCGGTGGGTTGCCAGGTTCCCGCTTCGTACTGAGGTACTAAAGCCGGATCGGTTGGTGCTTCCCAAGCATTTAGAACGGGAGTAACCACTCGCCATGCTTCTTCTACTTCATCGGCACGGGTAAATAAAGTTTGATCCCCCAACATACAGTCTAATAAAAGTCGATGGTAGGCATCTGCCGTTGACATGCCAAAGGAGGAACCATAACTAAAGTCCATATTGACAGTCCGCGCCCGCAATTGGGGACCAGGCATTTTGGCTTCAAATCTGAGGGAAATACCTTCATTGGGTTGAATTCTCATGCTCAGAATATTAGGACTTGCTTGTTGTGCAGCCGATTGAAAAATTAGTAAAGGAACCTCCCGAAAATGAATAGAAATTTCCGTTACTTTCTTGGGCATCATTTTGCCAGTCCTCAGATAGAAAGGTACTCCCTTCCAACGCCAGTTATCCACTGCTAGTTTTAAGGCTACAAAGGTAGGAGTGATCGATTCTGGATTGACTCCCTCTTCTTCCCGATAGCCTTTGACTGGTTTACCTCTCATCCAACCTGCAGCATATTGACCCCGAACTGCCGCTCGCTCTAAATTTTTTATGTCGGCTATATTAGTTGTTTGCAATACTTTCGTTTTTTCGTTGCGAATGCTGTCAGCATCCAAGGCATTCGGTGGTTCCATGGCAGTAATTGCCAATAGTTGCAGTAAATGATTTTGTACCATATCCCGCAACGCCCCGGCTGTTTCGTAGTAACCTGCCCTGTCTTCTACACCAACGGATTCTGCTACCGTAATCTGGACGTGATCGACAAATTGTCGATTCCATAAAGGTTCAAAAATAGCATTAGCAAAGCGAAAGACTAAAATGTTTTGTACTGTTTCTTTGCCCAAATAATGGTCGATGCGATAAACTTGCTTTTCGTCGCAAACCTTTTGCACTACTTTGTTGAGAGATTTAGCCGTACTAAAATCTCTGCCAAAAGGCTTTTCGATCACAATTCGCTGTTTGAGCGGCTCGGCAAGCATTCCCGCTGCACCGAGATTTTTTAAGGCTGGTTTGAAGAATTTGGGCGACACTGCCAGATAAAAGACACGATTACCTCTCGTTCCCCTCTTGCCATCTAATTCACTCAAAAGAGCCTTCATTTGCTCGTAGCTTTCTGGTTGGTCCATATTACCAGAAAAGTAAAATATACCTTCGGCAAAATCTTTCCAAAGCTCCTCCGAATCAATACCGTTGCCAAACTCTTCAACGCCTTGACGCAAATGTTCGCGGAAAAAGTCATCACTCCAGTCTCGTCGCGCTATGCCAACAATTGTAATCTCTGGCGGCAGCCTTCTTTCTTTTTTGAGTTGATAAATTGCTGGTATTAATTTACGTTGGGTGAGATCGCCAGATGCTCCAAAGATAACCATAATTAAAGGTTCTGGCGTTCTTTCCTGTTGCAGGCCAACGCGAAGTGGATTTTCTAAGATTGCAACCATGATTTAGTGTTTGGGGATAGGGAATTAGCAGTAACTAGTAAACAGGTATTAGGTATTAGGTTTTAGGTTAAAGAATATGTCAGGAGTAGGGACGTTCCATGGAACGTCCGTACAGGAGTCAGAAGTAAACACTGTTCCCAAGGCGTGTGACCGGACGGGGTTCATACAGCAATGGGGTTTGACGGGGCTTACAAGGTGAGAGGGCGGTGCGGGACGCAGGTTCCCGCACTCTAGACCCCCGTGCGGAATTCAATTCCGCACACAGCCCCTCCCCTGGCAACGACCCCTCAGGTTTCCGACCGTCTTTAAACGCCGTCGTTCCCCGTTCCCGAATATAGGTATAAGTTGTAGGTTAAAGTTGACAGATTAATACCTAACACCTTTGTTCTGAACTTCTATACTTAGCGATCGCTATTAATTTAGACAGTCGCTAGCTTTTTAACTTTCTCTTCCAGAGAAGACATCAACGATTCAAATGGTTTGATAAATTTATCGATTCCTTCATCCAAGAGTTCATCCATTACTTCATCGATATCGATGTTGACATCGGGATCTTTGAGACTCTCGAGTGTCTTATAAGCAGCGTCGACATCAGTTTCGATCCGGCTACCGGGATGACAGTGATCGGCACAGGCTTCAATGGTGGATGGTGGCAAAGTATTGACGGTATCGGGTCCGACTAACTCATCTACGTACATTACATCGCTGTATTCGGAATTTTTAGTACTGGTACTTGCCCACAGCAGACGCTGAACTTTTGCTCCTTTAGCGGCTAGAGCTTGCCAGCGATCGCTACTGTAAATCTCTTTGTATTTCTGATAAGCGATTTTGGCGTTGGCGATCGCTACTTTGCCCTTAAGTGCTTCTAATTTGGCTTTTTTCTCAATGCGGTCTACACCTTCATTTAGTTTAGCATCCAGGCGAGCGTCGATATTGCTATCGATACGACTGAGGAAGAAACTAGCTACAGAAGCTATTTTACTAATATCCTCTCCGGCAGCTGCTCTTTTTTCTAAACCGCGAATGTAAGCCCAAGCTGTCTCGACGTAGCTCTCTACCGCAAACAGAAGGGTAACGTTAACGTTAATACCTTCGCTAATCGCTTGTTCGACTGCGGGTAAGCCTTCTGCTGTTCCAGGAATCTTGATCATTACGTTAGGGCGAGCGATCGTCTGGAAGTAACGTCTGGCTTCGCGGATAGTCTTTTCCGTGTCTTTAGCAATGATTGGCGGAACTTCGATGCTGATGTAACCATCTAAACCATTGCTCTTGTCGTAGATAGGCTTAAAGATATCGCAGGCATGGCGGATATCGCTAAAAATGAGCGATTCATAAATTTCTTGTACCGATTTTCCGGCTTTAATCCCCGCCTCGATATCTGCGTCATAGATTTTGTTGCCAGCGATCGCTTTTTCAAAAATCGTTGGATTGGAGGTAATACCGCAAATTCCCCTTTCTTCGATAAATCGTTTCAGTTCTCCCGATTCGATCAAGTCGCGGCTTAAGTTATCCATCCAGATACTTTGACCGTATTTTTGTTCAATTTCCAAAATGGGATTAGTTGCCGTCATGATTTTCTCCTCAGATAGTGGACAAATTTTAAAAAACTAGTAATTAACTGCAAGTGCAGGTTCGATTCCTGTTAAGCAGTTACTGGCTGTTCCGACTTTCTACGCAGCCAATCTTGAATAAAAGACTCTACTAATTGAACATCTTCTCGACTACCTATAATCAAAGGTGTCCGCGCGTGCAATTTTTCTGGCACTATATCGAGAATTCTTTGGGTTCCCGTACTGGCTTTTCCTTGAGCTTGTTCGATCAAAAAAGCAAGGGGGGCAGATTCATAAAGTAACCTTAACTTACCTTCTGGTTTCTTTACCGTACCTGGGTAGAGAAAAACTCCCCCTTGCAAGAGGATGCGATGAAAATCTCCTACCAAAGCTCCGCTGTAGCGAGCAGTGTAACCTTCATGGCGATGGACATAGCGGATATATTCTCTGATCGATTCTTCCCACTGCCAGTAGTTCCCTTCATTAACGCTGTAGACGGGACCATGTGCCGGAATTTTAATATTTTCTTCTGCTAGAATAAATTCTCCTAAACTGGGGTCGAGAATAAAAGAATGTACCCCCGATCCTAGAGAATAAACCAAGACAGTACTCGGACCATAAAGTATATAACCTGCAGCGATTTGTTTATCTCCACTTTGCAGCATATCTCGCGCTTCTTCATCGATATCATCACCTTCTAACTGCCGCAAGGAGAAAATCGAGCCGATGTTCAAATTAATATCGACATTGGAAGAACCATCAATGGGATCGTATAAAAGAGTGTAGCGTCCGATCGGACAATTTTCGGGTATGTAATAGGGTTTGTCCATTTCTTCCGATGCCAAGCGACAGATTAACCCACTTTGCTTGAACACGGAAATAAACACCTCATTGGCATAGACATCCATTTTTTTGACAGATTCACCCTGAACGTTAGTTTCTCCCGTAAATCCCAATGTGCCTGCCATTAAACCAGCACGGCTGAGACGACGAGAAATTAGCTTGGCAGCTAAGGCAATACGATTCATAATCGCGCTAATATCCTGCGCCTCGGCAGTAAAGCCAGCAAATTGTTGCAAAACGTGACGAGATAAGGTTGTACAATCACGATCTAAACTATGTTCTGGAATGACGGGCTGTTCTGGTTTAACCATGTTGTTTGCCTCCCTGGGTAGTCGCGCCAAGTCTAAATAGAGAATATCTGCTCTCGGTCTGTGGTTGCTAGTCTGTCTCAGTCACTTCTCTATACTCATCTATCTTAGGGAGGTATTTCCACAGAAAGTGATAAGCTTAAGACCAACTTCAGGTTATTTTACTGCTGTGATTTTTTTAATACCTTTATCGGATTATTGTATAGTTAAAAATACAGCAATACTTCTATTTATATTCTATACATCTTGTCATTGAATGTAGGTTCGTAGCTGTTCGGCAAACCCTACAATCAAAATTTTTCTTCGTTTATTTGCTCTCTAATCCAATTTCTAAATGCTTTCATTGCCTTATTTCTACCTATATTTTTGGCTTGGGTCAGATATTCGGGAATCAGAGCGACTACAGGTAAGTTAGCAAAAATCAAGCTCATAGGAGACTTGACATATTTATCATCTTGTAAAATATAAATCTCTAATTTGCCTTGCTCAAATCTCCACAGTTCTGTTACTTTTAATGCTTGATATATATTAAGATTACTGCGAGATGTTATTTCTACTTCAATGGCTAGATCGGGAGGAGGATCTATAGTCAAGTCGAGTCGATCTTTGCCTCTTACTGCTGCTTCACTTTTGATATAAAAACAGTCATCGGGTTCTATCCCTTTAGCCATTAATTGGTTTTTAAATGTTGTCGAACCCAGTGACCAAAAATCAATATCTAGTTCTTCTAAAAGTGCTTTAATTAAATCTCCAATGAGAACTTTGCTAACTTCGTGTTCTGGCAGGGGAGTCATAATTTCTAAAATTCCGTTATCATAGGCAATTCTTGAAGCGCGATGTTCGCCTAAATCTTCTAAAATAGCTTCAAAATCTGACCAGCTAATATCGTGAAGTAAGATTTTTTGTCCTGGAGGAACAGTAATTTTTTTTATTTCTAATAACATTTTTATTTCCAAAGTTGAGAGAAGGTCTGCATTCGATTTCTGAGCTACTTATCGGTCATTGCTACTGCTACTGAGTAATTTCAGGGTATGATCGACTGAGTAGGTATGATAGGTGGGCAAAAAAGAAGAAACGTTAGATGGACTCAGGGGAAATTGATTTAAATGCGGTTAGCTATCCAACATATATAGCTTAGGATCGAGCAGCAAGAAAATTCTTCTTAGATTAAGATCGTCTTGAACAGTAGCGATCGCCACGAGCTAGTCACAATATAAATCGGCAGATTCATTAAACAAAGCATAATGCCTCATTCAGCTAATTCGGTTCCTTTCGGTGGCAGGACAATCAGACCAATTGCGGCTTGCTCTATACACGGTATTACCTTTCGAGGTAAGTATTTATGGGCAATTGATACTCGCAATGGTTATTTACTCGAAATAGATCCTGCCACTGACAATACTAAAATTCTCAACCCTCACAATTGGTCAGATTTTGTCGGCGCTGCTGGTTTAGCTATTGTCGATGACACTGTCTGGTTTACGGCAGAAGAAAATATTTATTTTTGTTCTTTAACCGACAAAGAGTTGAAACCGCAACTGTTTGCTCGTCTAGGCGATCCTGCTGAGGGAATAGCCGTATGGGAAGCGACAGTCTATGTCACGTGTCAAAGAAAAGGTAAGATTCTTATCTACAATCGCAATAGCGGAGATTTCATTACTCATTTTTATACTCCTGGTATCGGCAAAGAAAATATTACCGTTAGAGACGAAGAAATCTGGCTGACAGATACAATCGAACAGACAGTATATTGCTTAGACCGTGCTACTGGTAAAACGATCTTTAGTGTTTTAACTCCCTTCGAGTCGCCTACGGGATTAACTTTTTACACCGATCCCCAAACAGGTAAAGAGACCCTCTATGTTGCCTATGCCGATCGCGAAGTTTATATTCGCGATAATCCTAACACCGAACCCAACCACGAACTCCTTTATCGCGATCGCACTTTTATCCATCCCCTCTACTTCCACTACAATGCCGAGCAACGCTATGCACTTTCTAATGGCTATCTCGTAGAGATATCTTATGTAGAAGAAATTTCTCCTCTCGATTCTGTAGAACTAAAAGATGTCGAATGGCACATTGCTTTACCAGCAGAAACCCCCAGACAAAAAGTCAGGCAAGTAGAGGCGATCGGCGTACCTTTTATCGAAGAAAACCATGACGGACAAAGAGTAGCCGTTTTTAAATTCGATACTCTCAACTCCGATGACTGTTTTCTGTTTGGTTGGAGAGCGATCGTAGAAGTGTGGGGAATCAAATATCAGCTTCGACCGCGAGATTGCGAACAATTACCCGAACTCCCACCCGAATTACAGCAGAAATACTTGGTCGATGACGACGAACTGGCAATGGATACGCCAATTGTAATCCGTGCTGCCGAAGATGCAGCCGGCAGAGAAACTAATTTTTTGCGCAAAGTATATAGCATTCGTAATTACGTCTATGACAAGCTCTCTTACGGCATTAAACCCCATATCGATACTCCGGATCTGGTACTCAAAAGAGGAGTAGGTTCTTGTGGCGAATATTTAGGGGTTTTACTCGCCTTATGCCGACTGAACGGGATTGCCTGCCGTACGGTAGGACGCTACAAATGTCCACCCCATCCTCATCTCAAAGGAGTTCCTCTCTCGCCTGATTACAATCACGTCTGGATGGAATTTTATCTTCCCGGTTTTGGCTGGTTACCGATGGAATCTAATCCCGATGATGTCTTCGAGGGAGGCCCTTATCCTACTCGCTTTTTTATGGGATTGGCATGGTATCATGCGGAGATGACCAAAGACATTCCTTTTGAAATTTTGCTCAGCGAAGGAGTCAAGGTAGATAAAGAAAAAGTTTCCATCGGCGATTTAGCTATCAATCACGTGCGATTTACCATTTTGGAAGAATTATCACCAGAATAAAGTCTCTTTGTGCCGTAACCTGCGTCCGGCACGTGCACTGGCTTTGTGGTAAAAATTTATAACCACTAAGACTCAAAGACACGAAGGTTTAGAGAATTACTCGTCGAATACCGCCTTTGATTAAAGGCACATTAAAGTTAATTAAGAAACCAAGACGATGACCAGTTAGTTTAAGATAAGTTAACAGTTGGGCTTGGTGAACGGGTAGGATTGTTTCAACGGCTTTAAGTTCAACTACAATACATTTACCAATCCTTAAATCAATGCGAAATCTAGCCTCTAAACAGATGCCATCATAAATTACGTAAGTTTGCCGGGAACTAAAGTTCCGGCTCAAAGCTCAAACCCATTGAAATGGGTTAGCTTAACTAATATTTCGAGTCCGAGGTACTCCGCCGTCTCACGGCGGAGCGAGGGTACAAGGTGCGGAGGTCTCCTCCGCACACGGTCCCTTGCCTGCTTGGACTTCGTCAGTTTCAACTGACTTTAGCTTTGAGGTGAGAAAATTGATTTTCTGATGGCTGTGCGTAAGTCCTAATTAAGTAAAACTTTAATTTAAACAGAAAAACTATCTATGGAAGTGATTCCCGCAATTGACTTACTCGACCAAAAATGCGTACGTTTGTACCAAGGAAACTACGATCGCTCCGAGGTATTTAATGATAACCCCGTCGAAGTAGCGCGTAATTGGGTAGAGCAAGGAGCCACTAGATTGCACGTAGTCGATCTAGATGGTGCCAAACAGGGTAAACCAGTCAACTTAAAGACTATCGAAGCGATTGTCAGGGCAGTATCTGTTCCAATTCAAGTAGGAGGGGGATTGCGCGATCGCACTGCTGTGGCTCAATTAATCGAACTGGGAGTGGAGCGTACCATTTTGGGTACGGTAGCGGTAGAACGACCAGAATTAGTCACCGAACTGTGTCAGGAATTTCCCGAAAATATTGTTGTCGGGATTGATGCTCGTAATGGCAAGGTAGCAACTAAAGGCTGGCTGGAAACTTCCGAAGTAGCGGCGACTGAACTAGCCCAGCAAATGGCGCGACAGGGGGCAACTGCGATTATCTATACAGATATTCACCGAGACGGTACTTTGTCAGGACCCAATTTAGAAGGGTTAAGGGAATTAGCTATGGCTGTAGATATTCCCGTTATCGCTTCTGGAGGTGTTAGTTCTCTAACCGATCTACTTAGTTTACTGGCACTCGAATCCTTAGGAGTTACGGGCGCGATCGTCGGTCGCGCTCTCTATACTGGAGATGTCGATCTAAAAGAAGCAGTACTGGCAGTGGGTAATGGTCGCTGGCAAGATGTCCCGCCAGATACTGGTTGGTCTAGCTTTGCTTAATTAATTAATATTTTTATTTTTTTATAAAACGCTGTTACAAATAGCAGTTGATGAGGGAACTATATGAATGGAATATTTTAGTTCTTAAAATCAATGCAAGTATGAATATTCAAAATATAAATAATCTAAATTTGAAAAGAATGTCTTGAGGCATAAATTTTCAATAAATCTCTAAGAAGCTTCAACTTCCTCCATCTCGGCTGCTTTCTGTTCGCTTATTGTCAGCGCCTCCTCACTTACCAGACTGGGTTTGACAAGATGAGGACGAATTACTAGAGCGATTCCGATCGCCCAAGCCAATGAAACCATCCATCCTGCCAATACATCGCTGGGAAAGTGTACTCCTAGATATAGGCGCGTCCAGCCAATTGTCACCGCGAACAAACCTCCACTTAACACCACTAACCAACACCAACGAGTGCCCCAGGTCAAAATTACTAACGCCGCAACTAAACCCATACTGGACATGGAGTGACCGCTGGGAAACCCATAATCCAACTCTGGCGCAAGAGAATCCCACAAATTAGGACGCATTCGATGGAGAAATTCTTTAGCAGTGCGGTTGATGAAAATATTACCTATAAGGGTAATCAGCAGATAGGTGAGCGATCGCCACCGTCGCAGATATAAGAGGACAAGGGAAATAAGGATTGCTGCCGGAAAAACACCCCAAAAAACCCCTAACTTGGTAAAAATCACTGCAAATGTATCGAGTTGAGGTGTTGATGTTTCATGAATTGCCCGCAGAATTGGTTCATCCCAAGGGAAACCACCTTTGTCCTGCCAAACCACGACCGCAAGTTGCTCGAAGACTAGTAAAGGCAAACCTACTCCGAGCAATAGCATTAGTAACGAACCCCATCGCGCAAGTAGTAGCTGTTTGAAAAAGACAAAGAAGGATTTGAGTTGCTCCAATTTGGTCCTCCACTGTGGTTATACCACTAACCCTATAGTGCGGATTTTCTAATTAATAATATTAAGACTACTTGCTATGAACGTACGGAGACTCAGACCTAAGCTGGGTATTTGATTGAGAGTGCTGTGGCTGAAATTTAGATTCTCCTGAAATGTATTTTTTTCGCATGACTAGACAATTGCGGCGATCGCTTAGTCTGAGGTACTGCATTTCATCGGTTAGTTTTTTCATAAATTGCAATCCTCTGCCACCCTCTTTTTCTAAGGGATGCGAATGATTCTCTAAGCTATCTCTCAATTTCTCTTTTAAATTGAACGGCTCACCTCTGTCCCAAATACACATCTCCAGAAAGCCAGGAAATAGCCTGACTTCTAAATCGATGGGAGTGGTTTTGGGCAAGTTATGATGAGCATGGCGCACGGCATTTGTAAAGGCTTCGACTAATGCCACTTCACACTGCCAGCCCATTGTTTGGGGTAATGAAGGAAAAACGATGCTCTCGAACCATTGCAAGACTTGGCGTAAGGCTTCTAATTCCGTTTTTACTTGCAGATGAAATCGTTTAGTTGCTTGCTCGTTTGTCATTAAAACAAAACTTTGTGTGAGTGCTAAATTGCTTCAATTATTGCCCTTACTTAACCACACTTATCCTATTTTCTCTAAATTTCGTTAAAATTGCCACTCCCTATTACATATGTTAACAAGAAGACGGAGTTTCAGTTGAAAAAAGATTAAATTAAACTACTCAGTTCTAACAACCATGATTAAGCTTATACAGCACCACTATTTTTGTTAAAGATAATTACTATTGTTTTCCAAATTAAATAAATATCGTATTTTAAACTCCAATTTTGTTGATAGCGCAGATCCAGTTTAATTACGTCTTCAAAATCACGCACTCGAGACCTTCCGTGAACTTGCCACTCTCCTGTCATTCCTGGTTTGACATCTAACCGTTGCCATTGAGGTACTTGATAGCGTTCCACTTCATCCGGAGTAGGGGGACGAGTCCCTACCAAACTCATATCACCTTGGAGAACATTCCAAAATTGAGGAAATTCATCGAGACTAGTCCGACGGAGAAAGCGACCTACTCTAGTGATGCGGGGGTCGTTATCGTTTTTAAAAAAAGCACCGCTGGCTTGATTGGGAATTTTTGCTTTAATAGCTTCGGCATTAGTGCACATGGAGCGAAATTTCCAAATCTGAAATCTTTTTCCCATCCAGCCACAACGGGTTTGCTGGAACAAAATCGGTCCCGGACTATCTAATTTAATAAGGATCGCCACAGGAATAAAGATAATCCCGGTAATAATTAAACCAGCGATCGCACCGACTATATCGATCAGTCGCTTGACTCGGGAACGAATCGAAGGATGGGTTTCTGGTTCTAGTTGTTGTCGCTCCGTCCATTCAGCGGAGGATTGAATTTGAAACATCTCAGTCAACCCTGTCATGGAGAGGACTATCATTACTGGCGGCTGAACTTCTTCGAGTACTAATTCTACGTTCTGCTCTTGAGCTGCTTTGAGATTGCTTACTAATGCACCGATTCCACTGCTGTCGATAAATTTTGTTTGGCTAAAATCAAAAATTATTCTTTGTCCAGGAGAGCTTTGCTGGAGTAACTGAGAACAGGTTTCTTTAAAGGCAATAGCTTCTAAAACAGTCAAGCGTTCGGGTAGTTTGATTACAGCATTATTTTGAGAGTAGGTTATTGGGAAGTCTGATTTGGGAATTTGTTTAGTCATCTATATGCTGGCATTTGGATATAATTTACAAAGCTCCCTGATTTTACTTTTATGACAACTGAAAAGCAAAGTTCTTGCTGATTATTTCTCAAAAAATAGCTATTTTCTGATGAAAATAACTATAAGACAAGATTGACATCTCCCTGACTAGGTCCGCTTAACAGCGTCTCGATTTTAGACCAAAAACCTCTCTCATTAAAAAGAATTTTCTTTAACGACCGTTTCTTGTTGAGTTTTCATTCGTGCTTTTGCCTTAGCTGCACTACGTCTGAGAGATTGCAACCGTTCCTCATATTTTTTCTTCTGGCGACGATTGGGAGTTTGTTCGATCAGAGTTTTTAAAGCACTGCCGAGGCTTTTGTAAGCATTGGGGAGAGAATAGCCAAAACGAGTAGCCAGAGCGATCGCTTTTTCGTCTGCTTCGAGCAATTCTTTAATAGTTTTTTCACTATTATTCTTTTGCCACAGTCGATACCCAGAAATACCGCATAGGGATAAAGCTAATAGTAAAAGTAAGCCATCTTGTACCCACAGTTCGCCAACAGCACCACCCAAGCCAATTGCTAAGGCTGCCATTTCCCATCCTTCTCGCGGAATGGTATCGTTTTGAATGCGCGCAACCTCGTGCCAAAAGAGTAAATTTCGTTGATCGATAGCTAAATTTTCCCATTTAGCCAGGTCAATTTGGATTTCGATCTCGTCTTTGCCAATTTCTTCGCAGCGAATGAGAGGGGGATTTACTTCGGTACTGCCTTCAACTATTACCCAACTTTGTAACTCTGGGGGCAGTAAAGTTTTTAACCGTCGCAGTTCGTTGATTTCTGCTCTTGCAGAAGAGGTTGCATAACTCATAAATCTACCAATTAATTCATACCATATTATTTACCAGCTTATTTTATGATATCGAAATTTATTTATTTAATTAGTGCTTGGGTTCTGCCTAGTTCCCGGTTAGACTTAATGGAGATTGCTGAAGCGAGACAGTATGAACGGACAACCCGAAAAGCTTTTAACTTGGATATGTTCTTTTGCTTTTGGTCTAATTGCTAGTTTAGAGTTTGAAGCAGTAATGCAACAAAGTGCTTTTTTGGCTACTACTCCAGAAATAGTTGCGCCAATCGAGCCTAATCCCGATACAATTAATGAACTATTTCAGCTTAATTTATTTCAAGCAATTATTCTGGGTTTCGTCCAAGGAATGACAGAATTCATCCCTATTAGTAGTACTGCCCATCTCAAAGCCGTTCCTGTCTTTTTAGGTTGGGGCGATCCCGGAGTTACCTTTACGGCAGTGATTCAATTGGGTAGTATTGCGGCGGTATTGTGGTATTTTTGGTCGGATGTGTCTCAAATTACCCAAGGAATGCTCAAAGCTATTCGCAAATCTAATTATCAGTCCCAAGATTTTTGGTTGGCAGTAGGGATACTTTTAGGCACGTTACCTATTGTTATTTGCGGCATCTTAATTAAGGTTTTCATTCCCGATTTTGATAATTCTCCTCTCAGAAGTATGTCGGCGATCGCTGTTGCTTCGATTGTTATGTCTTTACTACTGGCATTGGCAGAATATGTCGGCAATCAAAAGCGTGTTTTGGAACAAATAAAATTAAAAGATGCTATTTGGATGGGTATGGCTCAAGCTTTGGCTTTAATACCTGGTGTTTCTCGTTCTGGCTCTACAATTACGGCTGGGTTGTTTTTTAACCTAGAGCGAGCAACGGCGGCGAGATTCTCTTTTTTACTGGGTATTCCTGCCATTACTCTAGCAGGATTGGTAGAACTCAAAGATGCTGTAGAGGCAGGATTGGCTGGTTCGGGATTGGCACCGTTAGTAGGAGGACTCATTTCTTCAGCGGTGTTTTCTTATCTAGCGATCGCCTGGTTAATTAGATTTTTACAAAGAAGAAGCACCTGGATCTTCGTATGGTATAGATTGGGATTTGGCATCATAATCTTAGGTGCGATCGCCATAGGCTGATTTTAAATCAAAAAACTGAATAAAGAGAATTATGACCTAATCAAGGAAAGTTAAGCTATGACAACAACTCTAGATAAAGAAAGTTTAACGCTAGAAGAATTTATCGCCAATCCTCCAGAGGGAAAAGAGTGGGTTGATGGCAATTTAGTCGAAAAAACAGGCATGACGATCGGACACAGCAAAATCCAAGCTAGAATGGCTCGGCTATGGGCAAACTACCTCTTACAATCAGGACAGGGAGGAGAAGTCTATGTAGAACTTCCTTGCGTTACCCTTCGCCAAGGTCGTCGCCCGGATGTCTGTTATTTAACCTCAGAATTAATCGAACAGTTTGGCAATAATGCCACCTTACCCCAAAGTCCTCCCCTAATTGCAGAAGTAGCTTCTCCAACGGATTCTGCTGAAGATTTATTTGCCAAAGCCGCTGAATATTTAGAGTCCGGTTGTGTAGAGATTTGGTTGATTTTTCCTGAAAGTCATCGACTTTTAATCATTACTCAAACTCAAACCTTAGCTTTTCGCAGCCCCGATAAAGTGACTACACGACAGATATTATCAGGTTTTTGCTTGTTATTGAGTGAGCTATTTAACTAGATTATTTCCATCTCCTTTGCTTCTTGCGTCCTCACTTAGAGAATTGCCTGGTTAATTAGATTTTTTACAACTCCAGCTCCCATGTTTCTCCTATCAAATGATGACCAAAACTGTAATGTTCTTCTTCCTGCACCAAGCGAAACCCAACTGCCTCATAGATACGCCGAGCAGCTAACAACACGTTGTTTGTCCACAGTGTGATCTTGCTGTAACCAGCTTGTCGGGAGAATCGTACACACTCATTCACCAATCGAGTACCAATACCTAGTCCACGCACTTTTGGCTCAACTAGTAGAAGGCGCAATTTTGCCACCTCATCCGATTGTTTCATAAGAAAGACTGAACCAACGATTTCACCATCTCTCTCAGCTATCCAGCAACGCTCCCGTTTCGGGTTGTAGTTTTGGATGAACTTAGCAACAATGCTGGCAACCAGTGCCTCGAACTTGTCATCCCAACCATATTCCTCGGCGTATAGTACACCGTGACGGTGAACAATCCAGCCCATATCACCAGGCTGGTGAAGACGGAGAATATAAGGAACGTTATACTTTAATTGAGTACCGAGCACCTCTTCGATGACTTGCATTGCCTTGATCAAGCGTCTTTGGTCTGCCGAGGATAGCTTGTTAAGCATCGCCCCGATTTCATTGTGGGAACAGGTATTGAGCATGGTAAATGAGTTTTGCCCTTGCTCCGTCAAGGTTAAGATACTCTGCCGCCCGTCAGTTTCAGAAGGCTGTTTGTCGATCAATCCGCATTTTTTGAAATCACGCAAGATGCGACTTAGATAACCCACATCCAAGTTTAATGTGTTGGCAATCTCTGTTGCTGTAGATTTTTCACGGTTTGCAAGTTCATAGATCACCCGTGCTTCAGTCAGGGAGAAGGGACTTCTTAATATCCCCTCGTGCAACACTCCAATTTGTTGAGTGTAAAACCGATTAAACTGTCGCACGGCTTCTACATGGTTTACGCACTCAGAGGGGCTAGGCTTATTCATTGGTGTCACTTCTTGAGATAGCGTCACTATTTATTTGATAATATCAATTATCTACTTGCTTTTGTCAAATATAACACTACAACCAGAAGACATCGCTCGCTGCGTTCGGTTTGTGCTAGAGCAGCCCGATGGCGTTCTCATTCCTAGAATTTTAGTTGTACCAACTAACCAGCCAGTTTAAACAAAAAAATGGGAGAAAGGCAAAGCTTTTCTCCTTAAACTAGATTTTAGGGGTATCCGAAACGCAAATTTTCTGATGAGTAAAACTTCGATTCGTCCAGCTAAAATTACTAGGGTATTGCCAGACTCTATTGCTGCTGAAATTGGTTTTGAACCTGGGGATGCTATTGTGACCATTAACGGGACTCATCCCCGCGACTTAATCGATTATCAATTTCTTTGTGCCGATGAATTTCTGGAGATAGAAGCGATCGATGGGCTAGGGAAAACTCATCATCTAGAAATTGAAAAAGATTACGACGACGATCTGGGATTGGAGTTTGAAACAGCCCTATTTGACGGGTTGATTCAGTGCAACAATCGCTGTCCTTTTTGTTTTATCGATCAGCAGCCTCCAGGTAAGCGGGAAAGTCTCTATCTTAAAGATGATGATTATCGTCTTAGCTTTCTCTACGGCAGTTATTTAACTTTGACTAATTTGACAGAGAGAGAATGGCAACGTATAGAACAGATGCGTCTATCTCCTCTCTATGTATCCGTTCATGCTACCGAACCAGAAGTCAGAATTGGCTTGCTCAAAAATCCTCGTGCGGGGCAAATTATGTTCCAACTGCAGTGGTTTCGGGAGAGGCGCTTACAAATCCACGCTCAAGTCGTCGTCTGTCCTGAAATCAATGATGGGATGCATTTAGAGAGAACCTTGCGAGATTTAGCTTCTTTTCATCAAGGCGATATTCCGGCGGTAGCTTCGGTGGCAGTCGTTCCCGTGGGATTGACTCGCTTTCGTCCCCCAGAAGATGAATTAATTCCCGTTACTCGAGCAAAAGCAGTAGAAGTAATTGCCCTAGTTCAGCAACTACAAGCTAAATTCCGGCAGCAGTTTGGTAGTAATTTTGCTTGGTTGGCAGATGAATGGTTTCTCATCGCCCAGCAGGAATTACCTCCAGAATCTCACTATGAAGATTATCCTCAAATTGGCAACGGTGTGGGTTCGATTCGTCAGTTTATTAAACAGTTTCAAAAAACCGCCAAGAAAATGTTACCCGCCAGTATAAAAATACCCCGATGCTTCACTTGGGTGGTAGGCAATGCAGTCGAACAAGCTTTTCAACCATTGGTACGACAGTTAAATGAAGTAGAAGGCTTAACAGTGAATTTGGTGCCCTTGCAAAGCGACTACTGGGGGCAGGAAATCACTGTCACTGGTTTACTAACGGGACAAGATTTATTAGTAGGGTTGCAAGGAAAGGATTTGGGTGATGGTATTTTATTACCTTCTTTAATGTTGAAGCATGACGATACCAAATTTTTAGATGACATGAGTGTCGAACAATTAAGTCAGCAATTAGGCGTAACGATTTTAGCTGTTAGAGGAATTGAAGATTTGCTCGCCAAATGTATTGATTGAAAAAGACAGAAGGTAGAAGGAATAATTCAGATGGAGATTCGATCCCACCAGAATTAGAGCCGCTCGACTGATGTAAATTCGAAAGAAAAAAATATAAATAGTTTATATTATTAATTAATTGCTAATTTTCTTAGCATTCAACATTTTTGGTCGATCCCAAGTCAAAAATTAAGCTAAATTTCTTAAAAGCGCTCCACGGGAGCGAGGACACCCGTTATGGAGGGAAGAAACACTAGGGGACGAGCGAGCGCTTTGAAGCAAGAGCTTATAGAGACATGAATCGGAGACGCTCTGCTCAATTCTTGTAT
>JADEWQ010000114.1 GCA_015207585.1 Pleurocapsales cyanobacterium LEGE 06147
CTTGGCTTTATGTTTGCCTTCAAACTATTATTTTGTCTAGGTTCGGAGCGTTGTCGGGGGCGTGCCCCTCAACCGCGCATTTACCAATATAGCGACTCTATCTAGACATGTCAACTCTTTTTTCTCTCTTTTTTTTGATTTTGTAAAACTATTTAAATATAAGGGTTTGAGATAATTTAGTTTTAAAGATTTGGCAGAAAAGGAGAATTTTTTATGAGTGAGCTAGGAGTATTGCCTCCAATGATAGTGCTAGACCCTTTATTACAGAGTTGGTTATTGGAGGATATTGGTAGAGGCGATCGCACAACACAAGGATTATTGATGCAGGAGGTTAGAGAAGTTAAAGCTGAATGGATCGCCAAAGAAGATGGAGTTATTGCGGGATTGCCGATCGCGGCAAGGGTATTTCAGTTACTTAATTCAAATATTAGTTTTATTCCTCTAATTGAAGAAGGAGATTCCTGTCACTCAGGCATGGCGATCGCTAAGTTAGAAGGTTCTGTAGATGCTTTGCTGACAGGGGAAAGAGTAGCATTGAATTTAGCAATGCATTTAAGTGGTATTGCCACCTTAACCCGTAAATATACGGATAAAATTACTGATTTGCCAGCAAAACTAGTGGATACTCGCAAAACTACGCCAGGATTAAGAATCTTAGAAAAATACGCTACTCGATTAGGTGGAGCAATTAATCACAGAATGGGATTGGATGATGCAGTAATGATCAAAGACAATCATATTGCAGCGGCGGGAGGAATTGGCAAGGCTATTTCTTTGATTCGGCAGAGAATTCCTTATCCTTTGACAATAGAAGTAGAAACAGAAACACTCGAACAGGTAAAAGAAGCCTTACAGCATCAAGCTGAAATTATTATGTTAGATAATATGTCTCCCGATATGATGCAGGAGGCAGTGGGGATCGTTCGCTCGAAAGATAGTCACGTTAAAATTGAAGCTTCTGGCAATATTGACTTGGAAACTATTCGTACAATAGCAGAAACTGGAGTCGATTATATTTCAACTAGTGCGCCGATTACTCAGTCGAAATGGTTAGATTTAAGTATGAAAATGTTTTAGTTTAGTCAGTAATTCAAATCCGGTGAGGAAAACTGGCATGGTTTCGGTTAGATCTCAACCCATGACGTTCGCTGAGTTTTTGGAATGGTATCCAGAAAATGGACGTTATGAATTGATTAATGGGTGTATCGTTGAAATGCAACCAACAGGAAAACATGAAGAAATTAAAGCATTTCTCAATGGTGAGTTATTCTTGGAAATTCGACGGTTAAAATTGCCTTACTTTTTGCCTCAACAAGCACTCATTAAAGCACCCAAATCAGAAACAGGTTATCTTCCTGATGTTTTGATAGTGGATAAAAATGCTCTTAAGACAGAACCTCTCTGGGAAAAAGCTTCAACTATTACCAAGGGAGAATCTGTAGGTTTGATTATTGAAGTAGTTAGTAATAATTGGCGTGATGACTACGGACATAAGCTGGTTGACTATGAAGCTTTGGGTATTTCCGAATACTGGATTGTCGATTATCTGGCGTTAGGAGGAAGACGATACATTGGTTCTCCCAAGCAACCTACGATTACCGTTTATCAGTTAATCGAGGGGGAATATCAATGGCAACAGTTTAGGAAAAATGAGCGGATTATTTCACCAGCATTTCCGGAATTAAATTTGACGGCGGAACAAGTATTTAATGCAGATAAATAAAGCACAATAAGTTAGGAGAGATAGAATTTAAAGCGATCGCCAAGATTCGGACGGGTTAGGATCGAGCAATTTTTTTAAACAAAGCACGATAAACAGGTTCGTCATGGGAGATAACGTAGAGTTCTCTTTCCGTGGGAACTGGTAAAGGATTGATTGCTAACCAAGTTTCGCGATGCTGTTGCCGGAAGCTGGAATGTTCGTTAAAGCGATCGCGCATTTCTTTAGCTACTTCCTCTATATCAGATTGAAGAAATACTTCCCCATCATCAACTAAGTAATTTGCCAAAATGTCAACTAATCCTGGTTGTACTATTCGACGTTTTTTGTGTTTTTTCTTAAACCAAGGATCCGGAAATTGAATTGTTACTCTAGATAAGATGTTGCTTGGCAGAGATGAAAGTAAAATCTCGGCAGAATTGTTGATGTTGCCAAAAAGGTAATGAAGATTGGTTAAACCCAACTCTTCTTTTTGTCGGTTAGCCTCAATAACCAAAGGTTCTCGGATTTCTATGCCGAGAAAATTGACATCGGGTTGTAATTGTGACATTTGTAGTAAGAAATTACCTCGTCCACAGCCAATATCTAGATGTAGGGGTTGATGGAGATGGGTATAAATTTGACTCCAGTCTGGAAGAGTTAAAGACTTTTGATATCTGCTACTAAGGGGATTAACGTGTTGACGGATGCGAACTCTAGACAACTTTAATTTCTCCGATTTCTCTATTCTGTGGTTACAATCTGAAAGGTGGTGCAATTGTTTTAAGTATGTCAGTTAAATTTAATCAAAAATGATGGTGAGAGGGAACGGGGAACAGGGAACAGTCACCAGTCAACATTTAATAACTGATAATTGATGACTGACTTCTGACTTTTGTACAGACGCGATATTATGAGAGCCTGTGGTCTGAGCTTCTTGGCTCAGACCCTTATAAGCCCCGTCGCGTCTCTACTTCTGACTCGGTGACTCCTGCTATATATTTATTTACACTATTTACACCCACTTACTTAGAAGTTAGTTGAATTTATGAATCTTAGTTGCCGTTTTGGAGTAATTAGTGACTTACATATTGCTACTCACCAAACAGTGCAGAATCATCCTAACAGGTTCCATTTAGTAGAAGTCAGCATTCCCGTTTTAGAACGAGTTTTAGAACATTTAGAGTCTCTAGATTTAGATTTTTTGCTAATACCAGGAGATTTAACTCAACATGGGGAACCAGAAAATCATCAATGGCTGGCTCGACGTTTGACTCGATTACCTTTTCCAATCTACGTTATACCTGGCAATCACGATGTTCCCACCCTACAAGCAACAGAACAAACTATTGGCTTGAGAGACTTTCCTAGCTATTACCAAAACTTTGGTTATCAAAATTGTCAGCAACTTTATTACACAAAAGAAATTTTCCCAGGATTACAGTTAATTGCACTCAATTCCAATCACTTTGATGAGGAAGGTAGACAACTGGGATGTATAGACGACGAACAGTTTGTCTGGCTGGAGAAAACCTTGGAGTCAGTTCGAGATAAGTTAGTCTTAGTTACGATTCACCACAATGTAATAGAACATTTACCAGGACAATCTCAGCATCCACTAGGAAAGCGTTACATGCTAGCTAATGCTCCTAGATTATTGCAATTATTAAACAAATACGAAGTAAAACTTATTTTTACAGGTCATTTGCACGTCCAGGATATTGCCGAAACAATGGGTATTTACGAGATTACTACTGGTTCTTTAGTAAGTTATCCCCATCCCTATCGTATCGTGCAATTGCAAACCAATGGCTGCGGTCAATATGAATTAAAAATTGAGTCCGATCGCGTTCAAGCTGTTCCTGGATGGGAAAATTTAGCTCATATTTCCCGAGAATGGATGGGCGATCGCTCTTATCCATTTATGCTTAAGTTGCTTACTTCTCCACCCCTTAATCTCACAGTTGACGAAGCAGAAAAGTACATTCCTCACCTACGCTATTTTTGGGCGGATATTGCAGGGGGAGATGCCTTGCTTGATTTTCCTCATTTTCCTCCAAATCTCAGAAGTTACTTTCAACAATTCAGTGCAGTTACCCGTAATAATCAATTAGCTTTAAGAGATAATCAGGCACATATTGTTATTAGTGGGTAAGGGCGATTTGCACGAGCGAGGGGAGCGAGCGAACCTCTTCGCCCGTACAGTAGTCATTGGTCATTTTTTTCAATTACAAAAATCGAGCGATCGCACTTTTAGTTTAAAAGAGTGTTAAAAAAACGATCGCCCAATCTCGATTTTTTTCCTAATTTTGTAAATTAAATTAATTCTTTAAAATCTTACTTTATTGTTTTCTTGACAAGTCTCGCTATACAAATATTTCAGTAATTTAACGAATTAGCTCTAAGATTTTCGGTGAAAACACTCATTTTTTTTTGGGGGAAGCTAAGCTAAATTAGCTTTATTTCAAGAATAAAATATGCTAAAAACCAGAACAAATTTAGGTCGCAAATATTCAGCTCGGTTATTCTTCGTTATTTTCTTATCTTTGCTTGTTAGTGCTTGTGATGGTGGAAGTTCAAGTAATAGTTCATCTGATGATAACAATAATAATCAATCTAATGTAGAGTGTTCTGATGGTTTTGGCGATGCAAGTCGTTGTGAAGCTAGAGAAGGTTTGTAATCTAATCCAATAAAATTCTAACATCTATCTTCACATCATTAGTGATAATTGCAATATTTTAGGAGTAGAAACAAGACATGACAGTAAGTAATTTGAAACCTATTTTAGGAACTCAATTGAGCGACGATCTCGAAGGAAATAATTTAGAAATCGTTTACGGTTTAAAAGGCAACGATGAGCTTTCTCCGAATGAAGATCTGACAGCAAATGAACCAGTAATTTTACTTGGTGGAGAAGGTGATGACGAATATTCAGTTGGAGACAATTCTTTTACTGTTATTCTGGAGACTGGAAATAGTAATGGAGACACTATATTTGCTCCTGAATACGAAATTAATGGGAGTAATACCTACAGTTTAACAATTGACAATCGCCATCTATATACTGCTGATTTAGATACAGGCACCTATGCCTTAATTTTAGATTGGAGAAACAATAACGTTATCGATAAATTTGAGTTATATGATGGTACTTTTACCTTTCAGGAAGCAACGGCTTTTTTTGATAATCTAGTTGCTAGTGGGGATGATAACTTTTTAGGTAATTTTACTTGGAATGAAGTACAAACCGATCCCCTTTTAGTAGCAAATGGTGCCAATTTAGATTTATCAAGATTAGGTTTATCTTCAGATACTATTAACGCTGCTATTGAGAAAGTAAAAGCAACAGAAGCTCGTTTTCAATCAACGGTTACTTCATTAACTCCTGATGATGAATTAGCTAATCCAGCGTTAACCACAGATGATAATTCTTATATTTTTAAGAATCAAACCTACTACTACGACTTCTATTCCATCCAAAAAGATTTAATACAAGGTTTAGCCCCAGGAGATACTGTTAATATTAAATTTTCTTCTGATGCTTTTGAGCCTATGTTATTTGTTTTAGACTCCAGAGGAGACGTTATAAATAGCGATCGCTCTGGCAATTTCACTTTTGAAGTTAGCTCTGATGAACCTTTCTTTATTTCTGTCGAAAGTCAAAGTGCAAATGCAACAGGTAGTTACGATCTGTCTGTTGAAATAATTTAGCCTAAAAAACCTAAAATTATGTAGGGATAGTTCATTAATTATCCCTACCAAACATAGAAATGATATCAAAACTATCTCTGATAGACCGCTACATCATTAGAGAACTAATTTTACCTTTATTTTTTGGTCTTATTATTATTTCGACTGTTGCTGAACTAATTGGTATATCTTTTGAACAAATAAGATTTTTAGTTAATAAAGGATTGCCTGTTTCTATATCATTTTATATTCATTTCCTTAAAGCTCCTGCTTTTATCTCCCTAGCCATACCGTTTGCGGTTTTATTCGCTGCTATTTATACTTATACAAATTTAGCTAGAAATAGTGAAATTATTGCTTTGCAAACTTGTGGAGTGAATTTATATCGATTGATTGCTCCTGCAATAGCTCTCAGTCTCTTTGTAGCGACAGTAACGTTTTTTTTGAATGAATTGGTAGTTCCTCCTGCTAACTATCAAGCAGCGATTGTTACAGAACGTGCAATGAATATAGATAGAACTCAATTGGCAAAATATCACAAAAAACAAATTATCTATTCAGAATTTAGTGACACTACAACAAACAAAGCCAATAAAACCAATCAGAATTTGAAGCTACTGTTCCTTGCCGATAAATTTGATGGCAAACAAATGATAGGAGTAACAGTTCTCACTTTTTCTCAGCAAAAACTAAAAGAAATAATTATAGCTCGTTCAGCCCAATGGAGAGAGGAAGAGCAAAAGTGGTATTTTTATCAAGCAACAAAAAATATAATTAATAACGACAGTTCTTACGGCGAAAATAATTATTTTGACAAACTATCATTACATCTTCCCAAAACTCCCTTAGATTTTGCTAACCACCATCGCGATAATCGAGAAATGAACTTGTTTGAATGTTATCAGCGATTGCGAATTATTAGTAAAACAGGCTCTAGTAAAGATATTCGTCAACTCGAGGTTAGTATTCAAGAAAAACAGGCAACGCCTTTTGCTTGTTCCGTGTTTGCTTTAGTGGGTTCTGCTCTAGGTATCAATTGCCAATCCCAAGATAGAGCCAGTGCTTTTGGCATTACAATTATAGTAATCTTCAGCTACTATATGCTTGGATTTATTACCACTTTTTTGAGTGTGGCAGGATTTCTCCCAGTTTTCTGGAGCGTATGGCTACCAAATTTACTAGGGGTTAGTATCGGATGTTTTTTGTTAGTTTCGCGTAATACTTGGTTGACTAACAAAATTTAGGCAAGGCTTTTTAGATCTGCTAGTGAATGCAGTTCATGACTAAATATAATCTCACGACAAATTTCCCGGTCGATAAACTCTACCATAACTATGGTCTGGTTTAATTTCAATTGCCATATCTACTAAATCCGGATTGTTAACTAGAGGTTGGATAAATAATTCTGGATGAAGTGCGCGCCAGAAATACTCGACAAATCGATCGATTTCTGTTTCACTCATTCCCGATTTACCAGAGGCAATCATTCTTTGTTCTGCTTCCTTGCGCCACTGTTTGCTGAGACGATAATCGACGGGATAAAGAACGATTAAACGATCTAATCGCTCCCACAAAGGCAAGTATTCTTTTAATCGAGCGTTAGTATCTTTGGCAAATAACTTATCTTCCGGAGTAATAATTGGAGGCGGCGCAGAGTCAAACGCTGCTTCTTCTATAGGACGAGTACCGACAAACCAGCCTTCAAAGATTACTATATCCACAGGATAAGTTTTTTCTAATTCTGCGCGATCGCCAGCACCATTAAAAGCAGATTTATCAAAACGAGGAACTAAGATCGGTTCTTGTCGATCTTCCTGACGGAACTGGTCTAATATGGTTATGGCTAAATCTACATCGTGAGTTCCGGGAGGACCGCGCCAAATCAAGCGAGGGTCTTGTTGTTGCAACTGTTGTCTTTCGGCATAAGTTTTATACAAGTCATCAATGGAAATAGCCACGCTAAAGCAGCCTAGACGATCTAAAATACAACGAATGACAGCAGCAAGAGTGGTTTTTCCCGTTCCCTGTCCGCCTAAAATTCCCTGGATTAATGTTCGTCCTAACTTCTTTTTAGCTGTAGCTAGTTGCATGGCTAGGGGTAGCCATAGCTGCCAAAGATTGATAAGGATGTAGTCTGACGAGTGGAAGCCAAAATCGTTACACAGTTTTAATATATCTGAGCAGACAGTTAAAAAAAGTTGCGCTCGCTCTTCAATTTGCTGTTTGGCGTTAGCTAAAGTAATATCAAAAACATTTGCTCTGCTAAAATCGGCTAATTCTTCTGCTATTAGTTGTTCTATTTCTTCCTTATTCGGTTGTTCTCCTCGACTCCAGTTTTGTAAAATTATTTTTTTATCTAAAAGATCGGGCTGCATTGATTTAAGAACCGAGTTTGAAGGCTTCTAAAAATAGACTATAAGTAAGTCCAACTTTGAACAAATTTAAAACATCGAGCAGTAGCGATCGCCTAAAAGGGGTTCCTGGTTGTCTATTGCGCTGGCTAGTATAGACAAATCTGCTGATTAATTCTGTAACAACAAATAACATTGCTGCGGCAAATACGTCCCATTGCGCTGCTTGTCCGGCAGTAGTCACGATTGCCGAACCCATAAAAAAGCCTACTAGCAAACTAATCACATCTAGAGCAAATCGCCGCCAAGGATTTCTAAATAATTCTTCTAGGCGATCCCCTGCTAGATCGATTAGAGTATTGAGACGAGTGCGTTGCATCTTATATTTTTGTCACCTTTATTTATAAAGCCGATCTAAAAGCCATAAGCCGATCACAATCCCGGCAAAATGAGAAAAAATAGTATGTACATTTCCTAACAGAAGCATAATTTCAACTGGTTCGATCAGCCTTGGGGTATCAAAAACCGCCGCACCTATAGGGATTCTCGCTGCTTTAGAATATAATAGTCCTGCAAAAGCTTCTGCTCCAATAAGCGAGATAAACGCTCCAGTTAAATTCGCAAGAAGTCCAAATTTGACTAGTTTGATCGTGTATTGCTTTTTAGGACGTTGAGTAAGATTAGGATTTTGGATCGCTCTACCTATTTTTTTGTAACGCCAAAAAAAGAAACAACTCACAGCCAAAGTTAATATCCCAGCGGTAGCGCAAAACAAGGCAAATGCGCTACCAGCTTTCTGAGTGTTGGTTTCTCCACCACCTAAAACTGCACTAGAAAAAAGTAGGATAATCGCAGCTACTACACCTAAAACAACTTGCACCCAGAAACCAATATTTCCCCCTAGTCGTAAAGCAGAGGAAGCATTACGTACTGACGAAGGAAGGGAAGCAAAACGGGTAATGTCAGAGTCTCTGTTCATAAGATTTTTCATCGAAGAGAATGCCATAGGCTTTAGTTTCTCATTAGTATCTTAACCAAAGGTATTAGGTAATAGGGGCTATATATAGAGTGAATTATTATTAACTTTAAACCTAATAACTGTTCTATGTTCCCTCTGACAAACTATGTTATTTTCATCTGTTTTCTCGGCTGGAGACCCACGCTTTGAAGAATGGGGGTTTTAGGTCTTTGGGGATTGGGGAGGTTGTTTCCCTAAGTCCCAAATTCCCTATCTCCCTACTCGACAAAGGAGAAAAGCCGAGTCCTCCATTATAGGGTTTACTTTTAAAGGTGGATGAGGTAGAATCGCTCTATGACTCAAGCACTGACTGTCCGTTGCCAGCTTATAGTACCGTCAAGCTTTTGCCAAGATATTGACGAACTCTTGTTGGTTTTGCCGATGTCTGTAATCAAATACTGGCAGTAGCAAAACGCGACGACTGTTGGAATACAACTAAGTTGCACCATAAAGTCTACAAACCTACGCGAGAAGCCACAGGGTTGAAGGCTAATCACGTCTGTCAGGCAATTAGAAGAGTAATTTGCCGCAGGTGAATTAATTAGGTGTGGGTAGTTTACTAAGTCGTACTCAATGCTTGTTTTACCTCAGTTCGGTAATATTTTTTAAAAACTTAGTTGATTTTTTATACTAAAACATGGTTTTTAGTTAATGATCTATACTTAAAGAAGGTTAAGAATTAATTTCTTATTCCTATAAAACCTTTTAGGTTAACAAGAAAAAGCATATTCTTTGCAACCAAAAAATAAATTGAATCCTTAGCAAACATTAGATTTCCATATTCTAGATAGCTTGCTAACGGGATTCTGCCAGCAATTGCGAGACGAGAGTGGATGTCTGCATTTGGACATCTTCAAATAACCTCCGCAAACAGTCGAAAGTACAATCGATAGCTGGCGGTTCTTCTGCAAAGGAGGAATCCCAATGAGCGAATTTTTTCCAATTAAGCGATTTGACCATCTCGAATTTTATGTCGGGAACGCTAAGCAGGCAGCACACTTTTATGCAAATAGGTTTGGATTTACCAATACAGCCTATCGGGGCTTAGAAACAGGCTACCGAAAAACAGCCTCCTACGTGATGGAACAGGGAGATATTTGCTTGGTGTTGAGTACGGGGTTAAGTCCGGACCATCCTATTTCCCAAAGCGTGCTCGCTCATGGCGATAACATAGCTGTCATTGCCTTGGAAGTTCCTAATGCTACCAATGCCTACCGAGAAGCAACTGGAAGAGGTGCCGTAGGGGCTATTCCACCAACCGAAGAAAGAGACGATCGCGGGGTGTTTCGTTACGCGGCCATTCACGCCTACGGCGATATTTTAATTAAGTTTGTTGAGCGTAGTGATTATGCCGGAGTTTTTGCTCCCGGGTTCCAACCTCGGCAACAGCTTCCCATCCAAAATAATGGGTTAGGGTTGAAGAGTATTGACCACGTGGTTGGCAACGTCGAACTGGGTGCTATGGATCGCTGGGTTCAGTTTTTTGCCGATACGATGGGCTTTAGTCTGTCGATCCATTTTGACGATAAAATGATCGCCACGGAATCTTCTGCCTTGATGTCTAAGGTAATGCAGGATAGTGCGGGTCAGATCAAACTACCAATTAATGAGCCAGCTAAAGGTAAGGGTAAGTCTCAGATCCAAGAATATTTGGAGTACAACAATGGACCGGGGATTCAACACGTTGCCTGGACAACTGACAATATTATTGAAACGGTTTCTAGTTTAAAGGCTTCAGGTGTCCAATTTTTGCACGTGCCCCTCAATTATTACGACAAGTTAGAAGAACGAGTAGGCAAAATAGATGAACCGATTGAGAAGCTGGCAGAGCTAGGAATTTTGGTAGATCGCGATCGCGACGGCTATTTACTGCAGATTTTTACCCAACCCGTAGAAGACCGACCGACCCTATTTTTTGAAATAATCCAACGGCAAGGTTCCCAGGGATTTGGTGAAGGTAACTTCAAAGCTTTATTTGAAGCTATTGAGCGCGAGCAAGTGCGGCGAGGCAATCTCTAGCGCGGAGTGCAATTATGACTTACTACTATCAGTTGGGGAATATTCCCCACAAGCGTCATACTCAATTTCGTCAACCCGACGGTTCTTTATATCACGAAGAACTAATAGGCAATAGAGGTTTTTCAGGCATTCAATCTTTGCTCTACCACCTCCATCCGCCTACTCGGGTGCAAAAGATTGTCTGGTCAAAGCCGGTGGAAATTGCTTATGAAGAAGCCGGTCCTTTGCGCCATCGTCATCTGCGAACCCAAACCGTAGCTAGAGGAGGAGATGCGATCGCTGCCCGCGTTCCATTACTAGGAAATGCCGATGTTTGTATCTCAATTGCTCGACCCACCGAATCGATGCAATATTGGTATCGTTTTGCCCATGGGGACGAAATCCTGTTTGTCCACGAAGGTAGCGGCGTGTTAGAGAGCCAATACGGCATCCTCCACTACAAGTCGGGAGATTATTTGGTGATTCCGACGGGAGTTCTTTGGCGTATTCTTCCCGATGCGGGTATCGAACAGCGAATGCTGGTAGTAGAAGCCTGGGGACATATCGAGCCTCCCCAACGCTATCTCAATCAGTATGGGCAATTTCTCGAAACTGCTCCTTACTGCGAGCGAGATATTCGTCCGCCAGAGGAACTAATTACCCATGACGAGCAAGGAGAATTTGAGGTTCGCGTCAAAGCTAGAGATGGCATAACCCGTTATCTTTACAATTATCATCCCCTGGATGTGGTGGGCTGGGATGGGCATCTGTGGCCTTTTGCCTTTAACATCGAGGATTTTGAACCGATTACGGGTCGAATTCATCAGCCCCCACCAGTGCATCAAACTTTTGCAGGTTCTGGATTCGTTTTGTGCTCTTTCGTTCCGCGTCTGTTCGATTATCACCCTCTGGCAATTCCTGCTCCCTACAACCATTCCAATGTCGATTCGGACGAAGTGATTTATTACGTCGAGGGACAATTTATGTCTCGTAAAGGGATCGAGCCAGGTTCGATTACCGTGCATCCCAGTGGTTTACCCCACGGTCCTCACCCAGGAATGTATGAAGGATCGATTGGTAAAGAACGAACCGATGAACTTGCCGTGATGATTGATAGCTTTCGTCCACTGAAGCTGACGAGGCAGACTGCACAACTGGAGGATAAAGACTATCCCTACAGTTGGACTAATAGACTTCTTGCGTGAGGTCAGAAGGCAGAAGACAGAAGGCAGAAGGCAATAGGAAACTCATTACTCCTAACTCCTGTACAGACGCGAAATTTGAGGGGCTGTGTTTTGAGGAAACCTCAAAACCTTGTACGCCCCGTGTTTCCTCAGAAGTTTATACGCGCTGTCGCGTCTCTAAGTTCGCGCAAGCGACTACCGAAGGTCACTCCCAACTCCGTTCCCGTAGGGTCCATACTCCTAACTCATTATCAATTACCAATTTGTTTTGAACGAGGGCAAAATTATGATGACTCAATCTATAGCCCCAACTCCAAGCGGTTTAAACATTTCTACACGGATTGAACAACGCTTGCGTCGGGGAGAACTAACTCCCAAACAGGTAGAAGATTTCCAAAATTTTCTCGCCCAGGTCGATCGCAACTTATTGCACCATCCCATTATTATCAATAATAGTTATACTCGATGGTTCTGTCAGGGTAAGGCGACAGACGCAGAATTACGACATTTTATTCGGCAATTTTCTGTGTTTTCCAATCAGTTTTTAGTAGCAGCCCTATTAAAAACCATCAACTCCCCTACTCTCCAACAGTCGCGGTCTAGTCGAGAAATATTGCTTAACGAACTCGGAGTAATTTATCGCAATCCCAAGCACCCAATTGGCGACCGCGCCCCTTTAACCGAGGAAGAAAAAGACCGCGAAGGCGACCCCGAACTAGTTAACACAGAGGGTACGGTAGATGGTGGTATTTGTCGTTTCCGCGCCGCTCATTTTGAATGGCTGCTGGGAGTAGCTGAGGATCTGGGATTGAATTTTAGCGAGATTGGCAAGCGAAGGCACGGTAGTCCCACAACCTTGCATTTCTGCGATGAATTAATCCGCCTCTACGGCAGCGACGACCCGCAGATTGCCCAAGGAGCTAGTTTTGCGGTCGAAAACTGGGCTGCGGCTGGCTTCTGGCAGGAACTAGAAGATGGCTTATCCCGCATCAAGAAAACCAGACATCCGCACCTGCACCTAGCGTTCTTTACCTGGCACAATCGCGTCGAAGCCCAACATGCAGGACATACGTTAGAGGAACTAGAAGAAGTTTACTTCGACCCGAATTTCGATCGCCCTAAGTTCTTCCAGGGAGGAAGAGAGATTCTAGAAGCCATTGCTGTTTTCTGGAATGGATTGAATAGCGATCGCCTTAAGCAACTTTATCTATGAATTTTTAGAAAAAAATCTCTAGGGCAGAGCGGAAATTACGATGAAAACAATCTTAGTAACGGGTTCTAGCGGTCAAGTTGGCAGCGACCTCGTAGCTGCTTTGCGCAAGCAACATGGAGCGATGGAGGTCATTGAGAGCGGCCGTGAGGTAGCGGAGCAACTGCTTCCCTATGAAATGCTGGATGTAACCGATAGTCAACGCCTTGGGGAAATTATCGAACAAGATCGGGTCGGTACTATCTATCACTTGGCAGGAATTCTCTCTGCCAAGGGAGAGCGCAATCCCCATCTATGTTGGAACGTTAATGTTAATGGTCTCAGAAACGTACTGGAGGCAGCTAAATTCTATCAACTGCAAGTTTTTTGGCCCAGTTCTATTGCTGTATTTGGAGCGAATACTCCCAAAGTCAACACGCCCCAGACAACCATAAAAGAACCCTCCACCATCTACGGTATTACTAAGGTGACAGGGGAATTGCTCTGTCAATACTACGCCCATCGATTCGGTGTTGACATACGCAGCCTCCGCTTACCAGGGATTATCAGTTACAATACCCCTCCTGGGGGCGGTACGACCGATTTTGCCGTGGAAATATTTTCTGAAGCAATTAAGAAAGGTAGCTATACTTGCTTTGTGCGCCCAGAGACATGCTTGCCAATGATGTATATGCCCGATGCCATCAAAGCAATTCTAGACCTGATGCGGGCAGAACCAGCAGCAATTACAGTCCGCTCCAGCTACAATCTTGCTGCGGTCAGCTTCTCAGTAGCAGAACTGGTTGCCGAAATCCAGAAGCATCTTCCTGATTTTATCTGCCATTATCAACCCGATTTTCGTCAGGCGATCGCCGATTCTTGGCCCTCGGTAATAGACGATACCCAGGCGCGGATAGATTGGGGCTGGCAACATAGCTACGATCTTCCTGCCATTGTTGCCGATATGCTCGAACATCTCTCCCGCAAGTTAGCAAAGGAAGAAGCCTTGCAACCAATATCTTCCTAATTATTGTTGGAGATTTAACCATGTTTGCCACAGCCACCGATGTTTTTCAATCTACTCTCGAAGAGATCCGCCAATCTGGACTTTATAAAGAGGAAAGGATCTTGATTTCTCCTCAGAATGCTGCGATCGCCGTTCGAGGAGGTCAAGAAGTTCTCAATTTCTGTGCCAATAACTATTTGGGATTGGCTAACCATCCGGAAGTAATTGCTGCTGCTCAAGAAGGTTTAATTAAATACGGTTTTGGCTTATCTTCGGTGCGGTTTATCTGTGGAACGCAAAACATTCACAAGGAATTAGAAGCTAAAATTTCCGCGTTTCTCGGTACGGAAGATACAATTTTATACAGTTCCTGTTTCGATGCCAATGGTGGACTGTTTGAAACACTTTTAGATGCTGACTGTGCAGTGTTGAGTGATGCACTGAACCATGCCAGTATTATTGATGGCATTCGCCTGTGTAAAGCCAAGCGATATCGTTTTGCTCACAGCAATATAGAAGAATTAGAGCAAGCACTGCAAGACACCCAAGGAGCTAAAATTCGCCTGATTGCTACTGATGGGGTTTTTAGTATGGATGGGGATATCGCCGAGCTCAAGCAAATCCGTGACCTTGCCGAGCGGTACAACGCGCTAGTGATGGTGGATGACAGTCATGGAACTGGTGTTTTAGGCGAAACGGGGCGCGGCTCGATCGAACACTGTGGGGTAATGGGACGGGTAGATATCATTACCAGTACCCTGGGGAAAGCGTTAGGGGGAGCTACTGGCGGTTTTACTAGCGGACGCAAAGAGATTATCGAGTTATTAAGACAGCGATCGCGTCCCTATTTGTTTTCCAATTCTGTAGCACCAGTCGTTGTCTATACCAGCCTGAAAGTGTTGGATTTGTTAAGCCAAACTAGCGAGTTGCGCGAGTGCCTAATGGAAAATACACGCTATTTTCGCCAACAAATGAGCGATCGTGGTTTCAAGATTAAACCTGGCATTCATCCCATCGTACCGATTATGCTCTATGACGCACAGTTAGCCCAGGATATGGCAGGGGATTTATTAGATGAAGGGATCTATGTCATTGGCTTTAGCTATCCCGTAGTTCCCCTAGGACAAGCTCGCATTCGCGTCCAGATTTCCGCAGCCCATACCCGGGCGCACCTCGACCAATGTATTGAGGCTTTTGTCCGCGTTGGGCAAAAATATGGAGCACTCTAAATATGACATTAACTACCTTTAAATCACCTAGCCTAGAGAATATCCGCCAAGCAGCTAAGACGCTCTTCGCTCAAGCCTCCGATACTTCCTGCCGTTATTCGCGACAACTATCGGAAATCGCAGGAGCAACGGTAATCCTTAAATATGAAAATCTTCAATTCACTGGCTCTTTCAAAGAGCGGGGGGCTTTAGTCAAGCTGCTTTCCTTAACTACCGCTCAAAGGAAGCAGGGGATTATTGCCATGTCGGCAGGCAATCATGCCCAAGCAGTTGCTTACCAAGCTCGTCGTTTAGGTATTCCGGTAGTTATTGTCATGCCCTGCTTTACGCCCCATGTCAAAGTAGAACGAACTCGCGCTTTTGGAGCGGAAGTAATCTTTCATGGCGAGACTTTAGATGATGCCATTATCTTAGGTACACAGCTTGCTCAAGAGCGAAACCTAACCATTGTCCATCCCTATGATGACGAGCAGATTATTGCCGGACAAGGAACGATCGCCTTAGAGATGCTTGAGATGTATCCCGATCTAGAAGTTTTGTTAGTATCTGTAGGCGGTGGTGGTTTAATCGCGGGTAATGCGATCGCGGCGAAGAGTCTCCAGCCCCAAATTAAGATTGTCGGAGTGCAAACAAAACGCTTTCCTTCTATGCTGAAAGCTCTTCAAGGAGAGTCAATTGTTTGTGGTCGCTCAACCATTGCCGAAGGGATTGCAGTTAAAACACCAGGAAAACTAACACTGCCAATTATACGAGAGTTAGTCGATGAAATTCTGTTAGTAGAAGAAGACGAGATTGAGGAAGCAGTACGGCTGCTATTGGAGATAGAGAAGACCCTTGTAGAAGGAGCGGGTGCAGTAGGACTAGCCGCATTGCTTAAATATAGAGAGCGTTTTGCCGAGCGCAAGGTTGGCATAATTCTTAGTGGAGGCAATATCGATATGCCAATTTTAGCGGAGATCGTCCAAAGAAGCATGGTTCGTTCTGGTCGGTTGGTTCGACTAGACGTAGAAATTAGGGACGTGCCTGGAGTTTTAGCAGATATAGCACGGTACATTGGTGAGACTGGTGCCAATATTGTCGAAGTTCACCATCAACGAGAATTTACTTGTTTGCCGTTACAGTCGGCGGACGTGGAATTCGTGCTGATGACGCGGGGACTCGCTCATCTAGAGCAAATTATGGAGGCACTGACCAAAGCAGGATACAAGACTCGTCTGCTATCGAGCTGTGGAGTCAATGGCGATCGCCTTTCAACTCTTTCTTAAATAGTTATCTACGCGCTCGCACTCCCCTCAGACAAGTAACGCAATCGCATATCTGAAGAAATAGTCTATTCAGCCTATTATTTATGTTATGTTTGCCATTATCTCGATATGACATCTTCAACTCGCCTTCCCCATCAATCCGATCCACCTCTTTCACCTCGGCAGACTTTGCCGACCATGTACGACTTACCTAGCGAAAACCCAGAGGAGCCTGGCTTGCCTGATGAATTTCATGCTTGGCAATCTCAGCTGCTGCGAGAAACTTTCCGGCCTCGCAATTGGAATCCGGATGAAGTGTTCAGTGCGATGGATCTCAATCTCTACTACGATGTCACTCATCCTAATTGGTATAAACGCCCTGATTGGTTCGCTGTCGTGGGTGTTCCTAGGCTTTATGAAGGGCGCGACTTGCGTTTGAGTTATGTTAGGTGGCAGGAACGGGTCGATCCGTTAATCGTGGTTGAGTTGTTGTCTCCAGGAACCGAGGAAGAAGATTTGGGTCAGACAACAAGCCAACCAGGAAAGCCGCCGACTAAGTGGGAGGTTTATGAACAAATTCTGCGGGTGCCTTACTACTTTGTCTTTAGTCGCTATACCGATCGACTTCAGGTTTTTCAGCTTGTAGGAGACAGCTACCAATCGGCAGAATTAACTGAGGGACGTTTCCGGATTCCTCGCATCGGACTTAGTTTAGGTTTGTGGCAAGGGAATTATGAGAATCTCGATCGACTGTGGTTACGATGGATGACGATAACCGGAGAGTTGATTCCAACTTCCAGTGAGCGAGCTGAGCAACTGGCAGCGCGACTGCGCGATCTAGGAATTGACCCAGATCGATTGGATTGAGTAAGGTGCCGCTGCGATCGCATCTCTTCTTCCTCAACATTAAATGCCTCAGAGGGGTTAATAACTATGGCAAAGGCAAAGCAACTGTCGCTCGAACAGATCCTTAGGTGTGGCGTAAACCAAACAACAGCTGCCGCAATCCTACCCCAGATCGAGCGATGGCTTACCTCCTCATCTGCTGCCGAATGCTGGCAGCATCTTAGCCGAGAAATACTCAGTCCCAAATATCCCTTTCCATTACACGAACTTCTCTATCAAATTACCTTCTCAGATTGGGATGCAAGCCAGGGAATACCTCCAGCCTGGTTTCCCTCGGATAAACAAATTCAAGCAACCAATATTGCTGCTTTAATGAATCAGTTGAAAGTTAGTTCTTACCAAGAACTCCACGCTTGGTCGGCACAGAATCGCGCCGAATTCTGGGATATTACGATCCAAAGACTGGGTATCCATTTTAGACAGAACTACACTGCAATCGTCGATCTTTCGCGGGGTGTGGAATTTCCTCAATGGTTGGTGAGTGCCCGTTTCAACATTGCCGAGAGTTGTTTTCAAGCCCCTAAAGATGACCCTGCCATTGTCTTTCAGTCGGAGGATGGTTCCCTTTCCACTTTCACCTATGGACAACTCCATGCCTTGACTAATCGCATTGCTAATGGATTGATAGACTGCGGTTTTCGCCCCGGTGATGCGATCGCCATTGACATGCCCATGACTGTTGAGTCCGTGGCGATTTATCTGGGTATTGTCAAAGCAGGTTGCGTAGTGGTCTCCATCGCCGACAGTTTTGCCGCCGACCAAATTGCAACGCGCTTGCGTATATCTAGGGCAAAGGCTATTTTTACCCAGGATTATATTCGACGTGGTGGCAAACAGTTACCCCTGTATACCAAAGTCATTGAGGCTAAAGCCCCCACAGCTATCGTACTATCTTGTAATTCTTCTCTATCTATTCAACTGCGTCCCAGCGATCTTAGTTGGAATGATTTTCTCAGTTCTAGCGATCGCTTTGATGCTTTTTCTGCCGCTCCTTCTGCTTACACCAATATCCTGTTCTCCTCTGGAACTACCGGAGAACCCAAGGCAATTCCCTGGACTCAGACTACCCCGATCAAATGCGCTGTAGACGGTCATCTACACCACGATATCCATCCTGGAGACGTAGTAGCATGGCCCACCAACTTGGGATGGATGATGGGACCTTGGCTCATCTACGCCAGCCTAATCAATCGGGCCACCATTGCCCTCTACTACGGAACACCTACAGAACGAGGATTCGGTCAGTTTGTCCAAGATGCACGGGTTAATATGTTGGGAGTAGTGCCTAGTCTGGTAAGCATTTGGAAAACCACTGCCTGTATGGAAGGACTCGACTGGAGTGCGATTAAAGCCTTTAGCTCGACGGGTGAATGTTCTAATCACCAGGATATGCTTTTTCTGATGTCTCTGGCTGGGTACAAGCCAATTGTCGAATATTGCGGCGGCACCGAAATTGGCGGGGGATATATTACTGGTACTTTGGTGCAACCCTGCGCTCCTTCTACCTTTACCACACCCGCTCTGGGTCTGGACATTGTCATTTTAGATGAAGAATACCATCCCGCCGACCAGGGTGAAGTGTTTATTATCCCTCCTTCTATTGGTTTGTCTACCGAATTGTTAAACAAAGACCATCACCAGGTATATTTCGCCAATATTCCCGATATTCCTATCTTTTCTATCCCTCTACGCCGTCACGGTGACCAAATGGAGCGTTTGCCCAACGGTTACTACCGCGCCCGAGGTCGCATTGACGATACTATGAACTTGGGTGGTATTAAGGTTAGCTCGGTTGAGATCGAGCAAGTTTTAAATACTGTAGAAGGCATTGCCGAAACTGCCGCGATCGCGGTTTCTCCCACTGAAGGAGGAGCGAGCCAGTTGGTTATCTATGCAGTAGTCGCGCCAGGCGCTCAGATGGACAAAGAAGCACTGAAAACTTCCTTGCAAAAGGCGATCTCGCAGCATCTCAATCCCTTGTTCAAGATTCACGACCTCGTACTTGTCGATGCATTGCCTCGTACCGCTTCCAACAAAGTTATGCGTCGCGTGTTGCGCGATCGATTTATTTAATTCAATAATCGCAGCAGATAATCACCAATGCCATAAAACTAAGATGCATTAAGCCCCCTTACTTAACATTGCAGGCACATCAATCTCTTTAATACAAGTGGCTCGCGACAATGAAAGAATGCAATCAACAATGCATAGAAGATCTGTTAGAGGAATTGCCTATTAGTGACAAGTTAAGCGTGAAAGCTAGTTGTCAAGAGGGAAAAGGAGATAAATCGAGAGGTAGTTTGGCTCGTTTCGGGCGAGGGGATTTAACTATCCCCAAATCGCGATTTTCAGGTACAG
>JADEWQ010000115.1 GCA_015207585.1 Pleurocapsales cyanobacterium LEGE 06147
TTGCTTCATCAGAGATTTTAGTGTCTCTACTGATTCGGCAATCTCAACTTTGGTTACTCCAGACATTAGCTTTTTTTTGTTATTTTACATCTAAACTAAGTCTCCAGTGACTTTTGATAACTGGTATTAGATATTGAATGGAATTTAAGTCCCTGCGACTATGTGAGTAAAGCGATTGTTTATCTCTCCCAACAAACCGAATCATTAGGTAAAGTTTTCCACCTCCGTAACCCTCAGCCGTTGAGTTTAAAGGAAATGGCTCAATACATTGGTTCTTTGGGTTATCCAGTCGAGTTAGTTTCCTACGAACAATGGCGATCGCAACTAAATAATACCGATCCTTCAGCTAACGCTTTATATCCTTGCTAACGCTTCCCAAAGCGGACTGGCGATCGCCCTTGCTAGCCTGGCAACTTCCATCAGCGCCCTCAGCTATCAGCGCCTCAAGGCACGATTCACATTTACAAATATCTATGCGATCGCGTTTGGGTTGATGGGAATTGGCTATTACATCCTCCTTCAGACGATCCGTGCCAGTTTTGAAACTGTGTTGTTGCCAGACAACTAACAGCTTTCTGACTTTTGACTTCCGTGCAGCGGTAATAGTTACAATAAAAGACTGCATGTCAATAAACATTAATTTTAAATAAGAGGTGTTCTGTGACCGTTAGAGTTAGGATCGCTCCTTCCCCCACAGGGAACTTACATATCGGTACGGCGAGAACTGCTGTGTTTAACTGGCTGTTTGCCCGTCATCATGGGGGTAAGTTTATTTTAAGAATAGAAGATACGGATGAGGCGCGCTCGCGTCGGGAATATACAGAAAATATTACAACAGGACTGACTTGGCTGGGTCTGGATTGGGATGAAGGACCTTTTTTCCAAACCCAGCGTCTCGAGAACTATAAACAAGCCATAAAAACACTATTAGATAAAGGTTTAGCCTATCCTTGCTATTGCACTCCCGAAGAATTAGAACAGATGCGGGAGGAACAAAAAGCTAAAGGACTTGCCCCCCGCTACGATAATCGTCATCGCAACCTAACTCCCCAACAACGGCAAGCATTTGAGGAAGAAGGACGCAGACCAGTTATTCGCTTTATAATTGACGACGATCGCGAAATTGTTTGGCACGACCTCATTCGAGGTAAAATGACTTGGAAAGGTAGCGACTTGGGCGGTGATATGGTAGTTGCCCGCGCTTCCGATAATGAAGAATTCGGTCAACCTTTGTATAACTTGGCGGTAGTAGTAGATGACATTGACATGGAAATTACCCATGTCATTCGCGGAGAAGACCACATAGCCAATACTGCCAAACAAATTTTACTTTATGAAGCTTTGGGGGCAAAAGTGCCTAAATTTGCCCATACTCCCCTCATTCTCAATCAAGAAGGGCGAAAATTATCTAAAAGGGATGGTGTAACCTCCATCGATGACTTTCGGAAAATGGGCTTTTTGCCAGAAGCGATGGCGAACTATATGAGTCTACTTGGCTGGACACCTCCAGACGCTACCAAAGAAATTTTTAGTCTAAGCGAAGCTGCTAAAGAATTTAGTTTAGATCGAGTTAACAAAGCAGGGGCAAAATTTGACTGGGCAAAATTAGATTGGATTAATAGCCAATACCTACATCAAATGCCAGCAGATAAGTTAGTAGAGTTACTGATTCCCTATTGGCAACAAGCAGGATATGAAGTAAATCTAGAAAGCGATCGCCCTTGGTTAGAAAGTCTCACCGCACTGGTAGGTCCGAGTTTAACCCGTCTGGCAGATGTGATCGAAGAAACTCATACCTTTTTTGGCGATACGGTAGAGTACGGTGCAGAGGCAATTGATTTATTAAAACAAGAGGGGGTAGCAGAAATTATTCGAGAGGTAATAGACGCTGTAGCCTCTAACTCTCCCCTTACAGAAGAAAATGCTAAAGAAATTATTAAGCAAGTCACTAAAACCCAAAAAGTGAAAAAAGGTTTAATAATGCGATCGCTCAGAGCCAGTTTAACAGGAGAATTACACGGTCCCGATCTAATCCAATCTTGGTTATTACTCAATCACAAAGGACTCGATAAAATTCGCTTACAGCAAGCAATTACGGTGAGCAGTGAGCAGTAAATTAGGTGGTAAGTGTTAGGTTTTAGGTTAAATAATATAGCGGTAGTCAAAAAGATTAGGACACATTAGACTTCTTGCGTGAGGTCGGGAACAGGGAACAGTCAATAATGGATAATTGATAATTATCCATTAACTCCTGAGTCCTGCTATAATTCACCTACCACCTAAAACCTAATACCCAATACCTGTATTTCCCGTCGCCACATATGGGATGATAGACAGAAAGAACTTAAAATAAAGCTAATTGTAAGTCAACAAAATAACAGTTGTTGGGAGAAATATTTAATGCGAGACGCGGTTACCAAATTAATTAAAAATTATGATGTCACGGGTCGTTATCTCGACCGTAATGCGCTGGATAATCTCAAAGCATACTTCGGTTCGGGTACGGCAAGAGTAACAGTTGCTACGGCAATCAGTGCTAATGCAGCATCGATTGTCAAAGAAGCTGGTGCGAAACTATTCGAACAAGTACCGGAGTTAATTCGTCCGGGTGGTAATGCTTATACTACTCGTCGCTACTCGGCTTGTTTGCGAGATATGGACTATTACCTGCGCTATGCCAGTTATGCTTTAGTAGCAGGAGATACGAATGTCCTTGATGAGAGAGTATTGCAGGGTTTGAGAGAAACCTATAACTCTTTAGGAGTTCCTATCGGACCTACCGTAGTCGGTATCCAAATCATGAAGGACAAAATTAAAGAAATGGCAGTAGAAGCAGGAATAACCGATACTAGTTTTATTGATGAACCTTTCGACTATATGACTCGTAGCTTAAGTGAAGTTTCTGTATAGCAACTGATACCGATAGAGCGATCGCTTTTTAAGGGTTAAAAAAATCATAGCGATCGCTTTTTTGTTTTTCCCGAAGTTAGGCTTTAGCAGTAAAGTTTCTAAAAGCACTGCCCGTATCATTTCCCCATTCCCAGTTAGCTACAATGCCAACGCGATTAATTTGCAAAGGGCTAAGATCTGGATAGATATCGGTTAAAGCACGGTATAAAACGGGCTGGTTATTAACCCAAACCCCATAATTCATGCCGTCAAAAACGACACGGAGGGTATAAGGTTGACCGAAGGCAATAGTCTGACCGATATTTGCCCAAACAGCATCATAAATTTCTTCAAAACCATCAATACGGAAAAAAGACGAGATTGATTCCCCTTCATAAGAATCATCCAGCCAGGTATTGATAATGATGTAATTATCTTCATCCTGATAGCAAATAATACCCCCACGACCTTTATCCCCTTTTCCTCTCTTAGTTCCTGGAGGAATAATTTCCACTTCTACATCGGCTAAGTTAGGGTAATCCCAAGGAATAGTGTAAGCGGTACGATCTGGATTGGGATGTCGTGCATCGGCTTTAACTTTAGCCGTATTATTGCCACTAATTTCGATTATTCCTTTGCCAATGTCCCGGTGCCATACTTTATTGCCAATACTGGTAGTCTTTCCTGCCAAGTCTTGAGGCAAACCAGCAAAATTGTCTTGAACGACAAGCTCTTTTCCTTCTACTAACCAAGGAGAACCGAGATCGAGTGCGTCAGGTAGGGGAACGCTACGAGGATGAGCTTCAAAAAAGCGAAAATAAAGGTTGCGATCGTCACTCTCTAGAGAACCCAGTCCAACACCAGTAGCATCTTTAAAGCGAGGATCGCTAAAGCGTTGACCGAAAACTAATTTTCCATTGAGATAAATGCCAAAAATCTTCCCATCATCGAGAATTTGTACGGAAGTAACGACCTTAGTTTCGAGATACCACTCATTACTGTCAGCTACCTCTGACAGATTGCCATTTTCTTTCACCTGAAGCTGACAGCGATCGCTCTTTAACACCAAACGCCAGTGATTCTGTTCGTCTTGAAACCGCCAAACCAAACTGCATTCCGTAGCGCAGTCAACCGTTTCGATCAGTACGTGAATTAAGCCAGAGGGTTTTCCAGGATCGAGTAAGGCTAAATTATCACTTCCGTCAGGTAAAAGTCCTTGTGGAGTCAGTCGATAATTACCAGCAGATACCTGCCAATATCCTCCTATTTCTGCTTCTGTACCGTCTAGATTGCCATCGCCAATGAGCTTATCTGCTGCATGAGCCGTACCGTACCAAGTAGCCAGTTCTGGAATAGACTCGATTTGAACTCCATACACTCTCGTATCGGCTCGAAAACCAATTTGACCGAGAACACATTGGTGAATACCAGCAAATAGAGTTGCTTCTTTATTGAAAGGGTCGATTGCTAGGGGACGCAGATAAGGGTAAGCAACTAAACCGCGAGCATTGGGTACGGAGGCAGCATAATAAGCAGCCCCTTTTTCTCTAAGAATGACCACATAGTATACCTGGATATTTTGTAAACCTCGAAAAGCCGAAAGACAGTTCGTTCCTACCCTCGCCCAAAGTTCTCCATTTTCTCCACCCGTAGCGTGAACGATAAATCCATTGCCTTCGGTGAGGGGATTGGAGGGAGTTTCACTAGCAAACCAGCCGACAGCTAAATTTTCATTTAAAGATGGTATGGGAAATAATTTAGTCGCGAGCGGCGAGATACGCATCCACCAGAGTAAACGTCTTGCTGTTCCTTTCTTTTGTCTACTCCTGAGCCAACCGCGAAGACGTTTGAGAGGAGACTCTGTTTCACTACCGATAACCCAGCGTTTAATCCTCTGCTTGAACCATTCAATTGTCTCTAATTGAGAGGTATTGTGACCGTTGAGCATAAAAACAGCCAATGCCAGTCCATTAGACCTAGTATAAGGTCCGTAGGCAATCCCTTGTCTTCCCCAACCGGAAGTTATCAAAGGCTTGAAGCGCAATGCCCCATTATCGACGGCAACGATCTTTTCTGCATCAATACCCTTGCGCAGAATTCCACTAGGACTTTTAGTACCGATAGTCTTGCCAGAGGTACGGTTATCCGAGTATGAATCAGTAATATCCATAGTTTTATTTACTCAATAAACTCAACGTTATAAGATGCTTTGATATTGCTCTAACAAACTCTGGGCAATTTGCTCCCAAGAAAACATTTCTGTAACTCGTTTTCGTCCGGCTTTTCCCATAGATGTTCTTCGCTGTTCGTCTGAGAGAAGTTCAACGATCGCATCGGCTAAAGCAGTAGCATTACCAGATTCAAATAATAAACCCGTAACTTCTGGGGCGATCGCTTCTGTCATCCCGCCTACTCTTGCGCCAATTACTGGCTTCTCACAAGCCATTCCTTCTACTAAGCTCATGCCAAATGCTTCACTCAAAGAAGGATTAATCACTATATCTGCTTCCCAATAATGCTGTAGGAGTTTTTCCTGTTGAAGAGAACCAGTAAACTGTATTTGCGGGGCTAAATCGGGCGAAATTCGATTTTTGAGATGTGCTAAATAGCTACCCGAATAAAATGGTGCTAGAGCAGTAATTTGAGGATCGTCGCTTAGATCTGTTAGAAATTCTTTGCCAACAATTGCTTCGGGACCAATTATTTCTAATTGTGCTTGGGGATAGTGTTTGACGACTTCTACAAAAGCATCTATGAGTAAATGGATTGCTTTTTCTGGCGACACCCTTCCTACAAAAAGCAATCGGGGTTTATCTTTACTAGAAATTGTCGTTTGATGGTTATTCGGTACGAAGTGGGTAGTATCGACACCATTATAAACCGTTTGGCAACGAGCGGCTAAGGAAGGAAAGCGATCGCGGATTTTATTAGTGATATGATTGCTACAACCGATAATTAAATCTGCTCGTTCGAGGCGTCTGGCGATCGCCTCACGGTTAAGCTGAGTCAACCATTCACAATGCATGTGCAGGACAATTTTGGCTCGTGGATTGAAAGCACGAATGATGGGTACGAACTGAGAAAAATTGTGAATGTGGATGATGTCGCATTGCTGCCTGCGTAAATCTAGAGCTACTTGGAGGATATAGCCAAAGTAAAAGAGAGTCGAGGCGAAATAAGGGAGTTTGCGATTTAATTTGAGTTTGTTCTCCAGAGTTCTAATTGGTCGGAGAATATCGTCAAAAATTAAAGATACTGCGCGATAGTGTATTCCATCGTGGCAGTAATTAGATTTCTTGTCTTTGGATTGACAGCCGTAGAAGATAACTTGATGAAAATGGACTAAGCAACGAGCAATTCGATAAGTCCAAATTCCAGTCGAATCACTTCCTTGAGGTGGAGCAGCAACAGACCAAGGTTGATTGATAAAAGCAATTTTCAACTATGTTCCGGGCTATACTACAAAAATTGCAGTAACCGTTACTCTGCCGTAAAACCAGAAAAAAGCAGTCACCGCCTTCCACGGTCACAATCATATCGCATTTTTTAGCTATTTAATAGCTAATTTAACTAGCAAATAATTACAAAATCAAAATTATTCATAGTAACTTAACGAACATCATTTAAGTTAAAAACATTAGTAAGAGAGAAAATTTAAGTACAAAAATTGGTTATTTTGAATTTTCTGACTTTCAGCTTATTGCTTATTTTTAAAACATATTTGGTAGATATATAATTTAAATTTAAATGTTTTTTAACCAATTAAAGTTAAAAATCAATCATTTTCTTAAAAAATCTTTAGTTCGCAATACCCTTTGGGAACTAGTTGCCAAATTTTTCACTCTAGCTATTCAGGCAGCTTATTTTGTAATTATTACTCGCGTTTTAGGCACAGAAAACTATGGTTCTTTTATTGGAATCACTGGTTTAGCCGCGATCGCCTTTCCTTTTACTACTGTTGGTAGCGGTCATCTTCTCATTCAATATGTTTCTAGAGATAGAAAATTATTTTCAACTTACTGGGGTAACGCCTTAGTAATTGTTTCAATCGTTAGTTTTAGCTTGGCTATTTTATTGTTTTTGCTATCTCCCCTAATTTTTCCTGCCACCATTGAACTATCGGCAATTTTTATGATTTTGGTAGCAGATTTAACTGGCTTGGCTATTTTTATAGTCAGTGCCCAAGCATTTATGTCAGTTAATTTACTCCAAAAATCTTCGCTACTACAAGTATTTAGTTCCATTACTAAGTTAATTGCTGCTTTTATTCTTGCTATTTTTGTGCAACGAGCAAGTTTAGTAAGTTGGAGTTTTTTGTATCTTATTAGCGCGATAATTACTGCTCTAATTTCAATTTTTATCGTTAATAAATTGTTGGGTAAACCTAAACCGTCAATACCTAAAATTAAGTCGCAAATTAAGGAAGGAGTCTATTTTTCCATCGGCGAATCTGCCAACAATATTAATACCAATATAGATAAAACTATGCTGGCAAGCATCTCAACTCTAGAAGCAACAGGACTGTATGGAGCTGCTTATCGCTTTATTCAGGTAGGTTCCGTACCGATCTCAGCTCTTTTATCTGCTTCATATCCCAAATTTTTTCAGCAGGGAGCATTTGGAATTAATGCTTGTGTGATGCTTGCCAAACGATTATTGCCTATTGTTGTTATTTATGGTATCCTATCTTGGATTGGATATGTACTAATTGCACCTTGGATACCTTCGATCTTGGGTGAAGAATATCAAACTGCCACTACAGCACTTCTTTGGCTGGCACCTGTTACCTTTATCGGCGCACTTCAACAACTCCTAGCAGATACACTTACCGGCGCAGGATTTCAAAAAGTACGCAGTTCGATTCAAGTTGTTACTGCTATTAGCAATGCCTTGTTAAACCTTTGGTTAATACCATCATACTCTTGGTTAGGAGCTACTTGGGCTACTCTGGCTTCCGAAAGTTTTAGAATAGTTTGTCTTTTATTAGCCGTGATATTTTTCTCTTACCAGCAAAAGCAATCTTCATCATGAAATAAAGAAAGAAGAAGATGACTGACTCGATATAGGGACGTAGCATGCTACGTCCCTACTGACTTTGTTTGTTAGCAACTATTCTGATTTGGGTTGATTTGTCAGAGCAGGATATCTTTCCGCAAAGTATTTGCTTAAAAATGTATTAACAAGAGATAAAATTACTGGTCCCAAAATAAAAGCAAGTAAGCCTTTAACGTAGAATCCAGGTACTAAAACAGAAGCCAACCAAAAACAAATACCATTTACTACCAAAGAAAATGCGCCAAGAGTAACAAAATTAAGGGGTAGAGACAACAAAGATAGACCAGGTCTAACTACAGAGTTGACTATCCCAATTGCCACAGCAGCAATTAAAGCAGCCGGAAAACTAGCTAAATTTACTCCGGGAAAAATAATGTCAACCACTAGTAGACTGAGAGCTGTGGCTAGTAAGGTTAAAAGGGTTCCTAGCATAATTTTTCTCCTAATGTTTACAAATGGTAATATTTACAAATTTTTCAATATACCTATTATTGACTTTCAGCAGATTTTATTCCTCTCTTATAAGATATATTTTTTTACTCAAAAGTTGTACGAGGTAAAGCTAAAAAAAAAGTAAATGATCGACCAATGGATAGAAGATAAATTTTGCAGTTAGTTAAAATATGATAGTACGTAAGTATAATTAAAAGGCTCAAAATAAACCAATGAAGATTATTCAAATTATTGCCGCGATTGTTTTACCACCAGTAGGCGTGTTTCTTACTACAGGAGTTAGCTCGGCTCTACTCATCAATATCCTCCTTACCTTACTCGGCTGGGTACCTGGGGTTATTCATGCTCTTTGGATTATTTCGAAGCAGTCAGAGAGAGCTAGTGTTTAGGCGAAAGCAACAAGTAATTACTTTTATCTCCTCTTGGATAGATTGTATTTAACTTCCAGACAATTATTTTTGCTCTGGAAGTTTTTTTAGCGATCGTTTTTCCTGCCTTAAAGCCAATTTTCCTTTAAATCCAAGAAATTTCATCTCCAGTGTGTAAGGAGAAAATACTAGGGGTGAGATGGTTGACTATTTCCCTTGAGCTAGCTGTTTTAAGATCTTCTTGGAATTCAGTTACATTTTTAAGTTTAAAGATAAAATTTCGGTAAAATAGGTGATTTTTCTGTAGCGGCTTACTAGAAGAGAAAATACGATGAAATGTTATAGCGTATATTCTTCTGGCTAAAATCTTTTGACTAGCAATTGTATAACTGTTGCTCCAGGGCAATCTTTAAAGCCTTGGCAAAAAGCAGGTTTAGAATTAGTGGCTCGTCTTTATGGTGGACGAGATGTGGTCATCGCTATAGACTTAACAGAAAGTGTTGGTTTAAACGATGAAGGTAGAATTCGTCTGACCCAAATTATTAAAGATAGTTTGCGCTCAGGAGATACAGTTTATGTTGTTCCTTTTGCTACAGAAGTTAATCCTTTGGCAATTGATGTCAATCCAATTTCTTTAGAAAAAGGAATTAAATTTCGCGCTAGAACAGAAGATATCGAAAATATTTTACAAGCCGTACCGTTTCAGTCGGCAATTAATCTTGCTAATACGGATATTCAAAAAGCAGAATTATTTGTTTATCAGAGATTAGCCCGAGTTAATCAATGTCGTCTTACAACCTATCAATCGGTTAAGCCTCAGTCAGTAGTGTGGCTAACGGATGCACCTTTACTAACTGCCCCTGGAATTACTTCTGAAACTTGGGTCGAAACTCCTGCTGACAGTCCTTTTCGCCTAAAAGATTCTCAACAAAGTCAAGTTAGAGAGAGTTGGCTCAAAGCTTTACCCTTAAAAGAGCGTTCGAGACAGATCGAGGGCAATAATAACACAGTATATCAGCTTTCGGTGGTAGATATTCCGCCAACAGTACAAGAATTTTGTACGCCAGCACCAGGAGGAAAAGAAACTTGTTTGGTAACTCCTTATTTAATTAAATTACTGTGGTTGCCTACGTCGATTTTTATTTTAGTTTTAATTGCTAGTGGGATTTGGATTAAATATCTAATTAGTATTAATCAAAAATGGAAACTCAAAATTACTTTTGATTCGGATGATAGTCGAGAAGAACAAATTTGTTATTTAAAGAATAAACAAAAAATTGCGATTGGGGATGATAGTTTAAATTGCCTTAATTGTCCCGGAGAAGAAATAAGAGGGTACTTACATCGCCAAGGAAACCAAATTTACTTACAACCTACGAAAGCTGCACCAATTTTCTACCGGGATCGCGAGATTATTAGCAAACAAAAAATTACTAGTAATTATTTTAAACTTAATTGTCCGCAACAAGGTTCCAGTTTAAAGGATTTTGAAATAACCATCAGAATTATTAAATAATTTATTGACATAAAATTATGAATAAAGTAAATCTTAACGAACTTCAATCGCAAAAAATCAAACGGACTATTTGTATTGGTTTGGGCGGTTCTGGTAAAGATGTTTTGATGCGAATCCGGCGATCGATCGTCGATCGCTATAAAGATTTAACAGAATTACCAGTGGTTAGTTTTGTCCATATTGATACGGACAAGAGTGCTAGTAATGTATCGGGGTTAAGAACGGGCAATACTTATCATGGAGTAGATTTAAGTTTTCGCGATGCCGAAAAAGTTGCTGCAACAATGACGCGCATGGAAGTTAATAATTTCGTGCAAGAATTAAATCGTCGTTCTTCTAATTATGAGGGTTCGCCTGGAGTATATAAACATATTGAATGTTGGTTTCCGCCACAATTATTAAAAGATTTAAAGGCTATTGATGAAGGAGCAAAAGGAATTAGACCTGTAGGCAGATTAGCTTTCTTTCATAATTATCGTTCCATTAAAAATGCGATTGAAGCAGCAGAAAAAAGAACTAGAGGACATGAAGCTAGTTTAATTAGGAAAGGTTTACAAGTTGAGAATCAACTTAATATTTTTGTGGTGGGTTCTTTATGTGGAGGAACGGGAAGCGGTATCTTTTTGGATGTAGCTTATTGCCTTAGAAGAAATTATGGCGATCGCGGGGCACAAATTTTTGGCTATTTAATAGTTAGTCCTGAATTATATGGAAATAATCCCAGCATGAATGCCAACACTTATGCTGCCTTAAAAGAGTTAAATTATTATGCTACTTATGGAACTAGATTTGATGCTTGTTACGATCAACAAAATTTAGAATACGTACAAGAATCTCGTCCGCCTTTTGAATATGTGTATTTAATTGCTAATCGCACGGCTGGGGATTATAAAATTTTAGAGAAAAGTAAGTTATGTAATATCATTGCTCATAAAATTACACTCGATTTTGCTAGCGAATTAGCACCAGTAATTACAGCGCAGCGGGATAACTTTTTACAACACATGATTCGCAGTGACGAACATCCTCGTCCTAATGTTCAACGTTATTTAACTTTTGGTTTGGCGGAAATTTATTTTCCTCGCGATGTCGCCGTACAAATTTCTTTAAATCGCATCAAAATTAAGTTAATTAAGTTTTGGTTGGAAGGAGAAGGTCAAAGTCCAGATATCCAAGTTCTGTTAGAAAGGTTTTTACGCAGTTGGTATCCAGAACAAGGAAAAAAAGATGGTTTTTTAAGCAAGTTACAAGAAGCTACTATTGATGGCAGTAAAACTTTTAGTAATGCGATCGCTAACTGGCGCAATCGCTTAGAAAATGAGATTGTAGAATGTAAAACCACAGAAGAACGCCAGATAATTATTAGTCAATTATCTAAAAATATTCGGGAACAGTTTCGTAAAGTACAGCCAGGAGAAACAGAAAGCAGTCGCGGAGTCTGGCTGACTAATTTAGAACAAGTTCGTTGGCGATTTACAGAACAATTTAAACAAGATATCGAGCGCTGTTTTGCAGAATTACTCAATCCTAATTCCTCTGATTTTGCTATCGCTAGCAGTCGCGCTTGGTTAGAAGCTTTAACAACAGAATTAAATAAGTATCACCGCGACTTGGAAGATAAACTTAGTGCGATGGGACAAGTACATCGTCTAGAAGATCTTGAAAAGAAATGGAAAGACAGCGAACAGATAATTAACGACATCGAACAAAAACGAAGTTTGTCTTTATTCAATAAACAGAAAAATAGTCAATTTCAAGAAGAAGCCAAAAGAGCAATATCACAAGTAAGTACTCTTCTCAAACATAACTTCGACTTTGCTTTAACCCAACAAGCTTTACAACTTGTCCAAGCATTACAGCAACACGTTAAAGATTTAATTACTCAAGCCAGTCACTTTTATAATCTCGTTAAGAATCTGCAAACTGCTTACGAGAAAATCGAACAAGATCTTAAACAACTGAATGTCGATGAAATGAGTGGGGAGGCTATTTTTGCCGAAGCAGATACAGATGATTGTTATCAAGACTTATTACCCGATCGCGATCGCACTTCTCAACTGGCTTTAGTCAGTAGCAAAATTACTGAAAGAGTAGGAATGGAAGATTCTTTAGCTAGTTGTCTGGATAAAAATCTTATTGACGAACAACAATTACAAGAACTAATAGATTTAATCGTTGATGGTTTATTTGGATCTCGCAGTCACAGTACAGTTCAATCTGCTGTGAGGCGTTTTTTAGAAAATTACTCTCTTAGCGATCGCGCTATCCGTCTCGAACAAATAATTAGGGAAGCTAAACCTTTACTGCCTTTAAATACAAGCGATCCTTACTTTTATAACGATCCGGGAAAAAGTCTCGATCTCATTGGTTTCAAAGATACAGATACTAGAGAAGTCGCACAGTTTAAAAGTATCCTCTTTAACGACTTAGGCATTCCCGATAGTCATCTCAAACCTATTCAAGCTGAGGACGAAATCGTCATGGTTTCCGAGTATGCTGGTTTTCCTCTCAGGATCGTAGACGGTGTGGAACAAATGAGACAACATTATCTCCGCGAAAAAAATTATGGGAATGCTTTCTTACACAACGACTATCGCACTCCCTTTACAGATATTATTCCGCCAGATGCGGGGGAAATGAAGCAACTACAGGATCTTTTCTATCCTGCTTTGGCGTTTAATTTACTTCCCTATAATTCCCAGACTGGAATGTATCAATTTGAATATTACGATCGACTACGAGATACTCACGAAATCACTTCCCTCAGTTACATTTGGGATGAAGCTTTAGAACAACTCGCCAACTTCAAAGACTTAATCGAAGCATTAAGAAAAGAATTAGATGGTGCAATTTTAGATATTAGTCATCATCCTCATCGATGGGAAGAACACTATTTACCCAAACTACGAGAATTTGTCGCGAAAGTAGACGATCTACCAGAAGAAGATGCTAATTATCCCTATAAAGAAATTGTAGTCGGAACCAGAGCAACTATCGATATCGCAGCCAAAGAAGGAATAATTAATCGTTTCTGGAGAAGAATGCAAGAAATTTATCAGCAACATCAACAGCAAAAACAATTACAAGCTTCTCCTCAATCTTCTTCAGTTATACATAAATCTCTTATGGGAACAAATGTTCGAGATAAATCTAGTAGTCAGCAACCTCAACATCATAACGATTTAGTTATGGATACAGATTTTACCGACAGCGATAGCGCTCGATTTAGTCTAGATAAAGAAGATATTGAAGCAAAACTTAGAAAGTTGATCCAACTTAAAGAAAAAGGATTGATCTCAGAAGAAAGTTACAAAGCAAAAGAAAGAGAATATTTGGATTTTTTGTAAGATTTTAGTTTTAGTTAAATTAAGTTTTTTTATTTCTCCTAAAGGCGCAGAGGCGCAAAAACGAGGGAAGGAAGGATTTAATTCCAATATTGAGTATATTAAGTAGGTTGAGTTAAACAAAGTAAAAAGCAAACTATTCAATAAAGAATAATCTGTATATAAACCTTGTTATGAACAAGCGAAAAGAAGATACAAAATAAAGATTTTTTCTTTTTAGGGATTATATTATGTTTGAATTGTTAAACTTAATTCCGTCTTATTTGATTTATCTAACTGTAACTCTTGTAATCATACCAACTATAGCTGCTGTATGTTTACGTTATAGTCTCTATCAGCATCTAACCAATTCAGCTAAAAAAGTAAATAGATTGCTTGCTTTAGAAAGTCGCGGACAACAACCAAAAATTGTTGAAAATTTAGAGAATAGATTTAGACAAGCAAGGGAAAAATTAGAACAAGTCAATACAATAGCTTTAATTGATGGAGTTTATAGCCAAGAAAAGTTTACTTGTTTTGGATTTTCGTTGCGTTGCGAACAATGGGATTATTTTTGTCAAACTTTACCTAATTTATTACTCGCTTTTGGGCTTTTGGGTACTTTTTTTGGTATTACTCTTAACTTGTCTAATATTAGTCAAGCTTTAGAGCAAGGTTCACCCGATGTAACCAATCTTATCGTACAACTACAAACTCCACTCCAAAGTATGGGGATTGCTTTTATTACTAGCTTGATTGCTATTTTTTGTAGTTCTGTATTAATCTTAATCAATCTTCGCTGCAATACAAATTTGGCTAAGTCTCTTCTAATTAGTTCCTTGGAAGATTATCTAGATAACATTTTTCAAAGAAGTATTGAGGGAATAAGTCGGCTCGATCTTGCTATCAATCGCATGGTTAAGCAACAAGAAGAGTTTTTTAGATAGATTTCATGAAAAAGTAGGTCAAGTTTTAGAAACAACTATCGGTAATGCTGCTAATAAAATGGTTGCAGCTAATCAAAACTTCCAAAACAATGTTGATAATTTAATTAGTCGCTTTCAAGATGTTTCTGGATCGCTTGCTTTAAGTACTAATTCTTGGCAACAGTCAACATCTACTTTGACAAAACAAATCAAAATAATTACAGAAATAGTACCTCAAGTTGAAGAAGCTTCTCGCAGGCTAGAAAATGGTTCGGCAATTTTTCAGATAGCAGCTAATAAAATCAAACAAAGTAAGTTTTCAGAAAATCTAGAAAATATTACCTCGGATTTGGCAACTACTCAAAAAGCCTTTTCTCAATCAACTGCATTTTTAGGCGAGCGAGTTGTCAAACTTACTGAAAGTCACGAACAAGCAGTTAAACTAGCAGAACAAGTTTACACTCAATTGCAACAAGCATCAGAAAAATTACAAGATAGTGCCTTGGGTTTTGTCGAAGCATCAGAAGTAATTCAACAAAGCCACTTTGCTGATAAATTAGTCACCGCGACAAAAGAATTAACAGTTATTCCACAACAATTTACTGAATCAACGGCAATTTTACATCAATCAACTCATGAAATTAGTAAGGCGATCGCGTCTATTCAAAACTCTACACAAGGGATAAATAAACTAATTGAACAAGTAAAAAATCTCAATGAACATTCAATTACAGTACTGAACTTTACAGAAAAACAAATTGTTAATCAAATAGCAAGTTCCCAAAATATTAATTCTGAACTTACCAAAATAGTCGAAACTTTGCAAAAACATCAACAAGGAGTTAACCAAGGATTAGAGAATTTAGGTGGAAGATTACTAAAAACCTTTGAAAAAGAAACAGGTAATAATATTCTGCAACTACAAGGATTAACTAATCAAACAAAAGAATTTGTTGAGCAAATTGCTCATACTAAAACTATCCTAAACAAATTATCATCTAGATTAGAATCATACGTAAGTAATTTTGATAGGATCGAATCTGAACTATCTAACTTAGTAAATACTTCACAACGAAATGGAGAACAATTAAATTTAGGACTAAATAGTTTAGAAAATATAAGCGATCGGCTCATTAATATTTTTCAATAAACTCTAGACTGTGACCTTCAGCAAATTCAAAAACTAATACAAATCTTTAACCGCATCTTTTTGGCGAACTTACTTTGCGTACTTTGCGACTTTGCGAGAGGAAAAAAATGTCAAGGCGATCGCTATATTTACAAAATCAAGAATCTCCGAACATATTTCAGTCTTTTACAGACTTAATGTCTAATGCCTTTATGATTTTATGCTTATTGCTATTATTAGCTTTATTTCAATCACAACAACTAAATAAACGCTTACAATCAGCCTCACCAATAATCATAAATGAAAACTCGGGAAAATTTAAATTTAAATCGGGCAGTGCTGAATTAAATACAGAACTTAAACAATATATTCAAGTCGAAATAATTCCCGAAATAGAAACAATAATTAAAAACAGAGAAATTGATTTTATTCAAGTCATAGGTCATACGGACGGACAAGGAATAAATAATAACAGTAATCTCGATAAAACTCTAGAAGAAGTAGCCCATAATCAAAAATCTGTTAGCCAATTAATACCAGGTTCTAATGCGGATTTAGGCTTAATGAGAGCCTTAGCAGTAGTACAGGAATTACAAAAAACAGGTCGTTTAAATAATGTCCAATTTCGCGCTTATTCCGCAGCGCAGCTATATTTGCCTTCGGGACAATTAGCACAGATAGATCGCAATGCCGACGACAATAGAAGGAGAATAGAAATTCGTTTTATTCCCCCAGGTCAGTCAAAATAAAATTAATTTCCAAACTTGTTAATTTCGAGCAATGGTATTAATTCCCGTTCCCTGCTGGCTAAATTCTTCTACTGTCTTTGTCGATAATTCATGGGTAGTCATTGCTCGCAGCACTTCTAAAGGTAGAGTTAGATGGTGTGCCCCTGCTTGTAAGGCAGCAGCAGCTTCCGTGGAAGATTTTAAACTAGCAGCGAGGATTTCTGTATTGCTGCCTCGAAGCACTTCTGCCATCTCGCCTACTAAAGCTAAACCATCTCCTAACAACCTGGTAGCGCGATTGACGTAGGCGATCGCATATTTGGCCCCCGCCTCTTTAGCTACTGCTGCTTGGGCGGCACTGTAGATAGCCGTTACCGAACAAGTAATTTCTTTGGACAAGTAAGCCGTTATCCTAAAGCCAATCTCCGTAGCTGGAATTTTGAGGACAGTTTTTTCACCGATAATTTCATAGGCTTTTCTGCCTTCAGCGATCGCCCCTTCAAAATCAGTAGCGCACAATTGATAGTAGAGTTCGCCAGGACTAATAGCTGCCAATTGTTTTAAAGTTGCTTCTGGAGATAAATTACTTTTAGCGAGTAGGGTTGGGTTGGTAGTAATGCCCTTGACCCATCCTAGATTTACGGCTATTTCTGCTTCGTTAAGTAAAGCTGAATCGAGATAAATCATGTTTAGCAACTGATAGCTGCTCACTGTTCACTGTAAAGGTACTGGCGGCCAAGTGCTAATGACAAAAATAACTACTGCTATAATTGCCAAAAATACTTCGATGATATTACCAACGATTGAACCGATAAAAACACCAATACTAACTTTAAGTGCTTGCTTGAGTCTGGCATTAAGTTCGAGATTACTACGATAAAAAAACTCCCCAAGAAATGCGCCAATAATTGCCCCAGCCAAAGCCCCCAAAATAGGACCGCCAAAAGGTAATGCTGGCAAGAGACCGAAAAAGCCCAACACCATACCAGCGATCGCGCCCAACTGACTCCACTTACTCGCACCTAATTGTCTGGCTCCAAAATAGGCACCTAAATACTCTATTACAGTACTGATAAATAAGACAATAAAAATTGTAATCAAAGGCAAACCAATGCCAACAAATCCTGTAGCAATGCCCCAAATGATAATCGCCGCCAAGATTAGAATGCTACCAGGAATTCCTGGAATTACCGAGCCTATAATACCGACGATCATCATAGCTATTACAATCCAATAAACAATAGTTAAATCCATTTAAATTCCTCTATTTCCAATTACAAAGGTTTCGCGTCTGCTAATATCTTCTAACTTCACTCTAATATTGAAACACTCTCCCGACTCACCATTAAACCTGTTAAAGTTTTTGAGAGTTAATCGCCAAAGTAATTGCCTTTTGCCCGGCTAGGGATTTCTATTCTCATTACAAAGATGGCGATCGCCAGTTGAGAAAAACAGCATAAGCAGCTGCCAATAAAGTGACAAAAGTAAAGTTGACTAAATAAAGAGCAAAATCGTCGACAGGCAAAGAAACCAATGCTAAAGGAAAAAAAGCAAGATTCAAGTAGAAAAAGACAACTAAAGTGGCGGTAAATAAATGGATTCGACCTAAAGTAAAACTATTTTTCTAGTTTTCATAAATTCCAACAATTTAAGCCTAAAAAAAAAAGTACTCGGACGGGATTGGTCTTAAGGAAGATTTATCTAATAAATTTCCAGGAGCTAGTAATTGTTTTTTGCTATGTGTATAACAAAAAAAATTTATTTGCTTACGTTTTTCTAACCTTAGTTAGATATTGGTTTATCTCTTTCTTTAGTCAGAGGATTAAATAGAAACAATTTTAGTTAAATCGATACAGTAGTTACTTGTATAAAAAAAATATTTCCATTATGTCACAAGCAGAACAGCCAAAAGCAGAAGCAAAAACCATTTTAGAAGCAAAGGATAAACTAACAGAAGTGCTTCCTAATCCACCATCACAACAAACACCTGTTTCTAGCGCGCAAGCTCTTAAAAAACGCCTCGATTGGGGAGAACCCGCGCTGACTATTGTCGATGCCCGCGATCGCGAAGCTTTTTTGGAAGAACACATCACGGGGGCTATTCCCATGTTTGGTGAAGATACCTCTGCCAGACTAATAGATACTCTCTCTCCTAACCGCGAAATATATGTTTATAGTGACAACGACGAACAAACAGCTGAAGCGGCGGAGCAATTACGGGAAGCGGGATTTGAATCCATGTCGCAACTGCGAGGTGGGTTAGCTGGTTGGAAAGCAATTTCCGGTCCAACTGAAGGTAGAGTTACCTAAATTTTAGTTTATGTTGGCTAGCGGCAAAACAACGTGTCATTTTCAGTCCGCTAGACGTTAGAGGTTTTTGTAAATTTTTTATTGTATCGAGAGAAAAACGAAGTAGCAAAAGGAGGGACACCATGAAAAAACTAATTATTGGTAGTTTTTCATTACTATTAGCATCTGTGATGACTGCACCTGCGGTTAGAGCAGAAAGCGGAACGATGACAGAAACAGGAACGACGAGAGAGCAACCTGCAACTCAAATAGAGAAAATTCGGCAACAAACTAATGGACGGCATTATCCAAAAGATACCCAAGTAGAACAACAGGAAACTGGAACGACAGATTGGGAGCAAGCTCCAACTCAAACCGAACAACTTCAGCAACAAACTGAGACTGAAGATACCTATCCTACTCAACCAGGACAACCAGGAACCGAAACGGAAGATTGGCAACAAACTCCTACTCAAAGAGGTACCCAGCAAGCTGGAGACTATGAAACTGAAGCTTTCAATTTGGTTAATTCTGCCTACAGAGGTGAACTGCAAGCTCAAGGAATTCCCAGTTATAGCCAGCTAGTTAGGGACTATGGCACCGGACAAGTTACAGCAGAAGATTTAGTTGAAGCAGCAATTGAAGCAGATATGGTTTCTCCTGAAACTATAGAAGACGAAGAATATCTTAATGCCGTAAGGGTTCAACTCGATGCTTTAAGACCGACGAGATAAAATTTAGTCTTTCTAATTTACAGTCGTAAATCCTTTAGATAATGGTTGGTTGAACAAATAAATTCGATTAACTATTATCTATTTATTTCGTCTATACAATAATCGTTACAAATTTCAAAAAATCATGCTATAAATAGTCGAGATTGAGTTAATAAGTTATCATACTTAATTTAACTGAATTTTCTCAAATGATAGCCTTTTAAAATTCTAACTTTGAAAATTAACAAACTTAAACCCAAATAAATTTATTACTTATTACTTGAAAAATATCTGTAGTAAATATTTAAGAAATTGTTATATGAAATAGAAAAAAGAATGCTACAAATAGTTAAAGAATAGTTAGCACTAAAAAAATGTCAGGAGTAGTCCGCATAGAAATAGCCGAATCAGAATCAAGCCTGAAAAAACTCTTAAAACA
>JADEWQ010000116.1 GCA_015207585.1 Pleurocapsales cyanobacterium LEGE 06147
TTGTCCGTCGCCAAAGATTCTCTTGCTCGCTAGTCGGGTAAAAACGAAACTTGTAGGCCCGTTCAGTCATGCCTTACATTTTATCACGAAATCTGTAAACATTATTATGGAGGACTCGGCATTCCTCCTTTGTCGAGTAGGGAGATAGGGAATTTGGGACTTAGGGAAACAACCTCCCCAATCCCCAAAGACCCAAAACCCCCATTCTTCAAAGCGGGAGTCTCCTGCCGAGAAACTAGATGAAGTTATCGCTTTTTTCACTGAACTCAATCAAGGGAAGTTTAAAGCAGCTCCAATCTTCTTTCAGGCATAGGGTGATTACGTTGTAGACATTCATCGGGGGTGGAGCAATGTTGAAGATGGAGGTTCTCAGGTAGATCAGTTATTTGCACTGATGTTCAAAATCCAAAACGACAAAATTGTCGAAGCTCAAAATTTTTTGACCGATCAGCATCAGGCAGATGCATTTTTCTGGAGGGTTTATCCACTCAAGCCATTACCAGAGCGTTTAGCACAGTAACGCAAATGCAGGAGAAAACGATGACAGACAAACTACGACGACGCATTTTGACAACAGGGGTTGTAAGTGCCGCAGGGTTGGTAAGTGCATTTGCATCCAGTAGAGCGATCTCCAATACCCAAACCCCTCCCGCACCGCAAACGACGACTAATCCCAACGGAAAATTTGCCGGAAAAGTTGTTTTGATTACCGGAGCGACCTCTGGCATCGGTGAGGGAACTGCTTATGCCTTTGCACGAGAAGGAGCTAAAGTCTTCTTCTGTGGACGGCGGGAAAATTTGGGTCGACAAGTGGAAGCCAAAATTAAAGAGTTTGGGGGTGAAGCCACTTATATGAAAGCCGATGTGCGGCAGGAAGAAGAGGTCAAAGCATTTGTCAAAGCCTGTGTTGGCAAATATGGGCGCATTGATATTGCTTTTAACAATGCCGGAATTGAGAGTCCCCCCAAGATGATCGCAGAGATGACCCTTGAGGATTGGCAAAATGTCGTTATGACTAACCAAACGGGCGTATTTCTTTCGATGAAATATGAGATTCCCATCATGCTGCAACAGGGTGGTGGTGTGATTGTGAACAATGCTTCTGTCGGTGGTCATCGCGGATTTGCCAGGATTGGGCCATATGGTGCAAGTAAGGCAGCGGTGCTTCAACTGACTCGGATTGCTGCTCTGGAGTATACAGATAAAAATATTCGCATTAATTCCATCTCACCGGGTGCGGTGGATACACCAATGTTGCATCGAGCGGTTTCTTCTTGGGGCATGAAGCCTGAAGAAGCTGCGGCACCTTACCCAATTAAACGATTGGCAACGACGGAGGAAATGGCAAGGAGTGTAATGTGGCTCTCGTCTGAGGATGCTTCGGTCGTTACAGGAATGGACATGGATGTGACAGGTGGATATTTGACCCGATAAGCCCAACGAAGCGTTAACTATATTTCACGTGATACCTAAATTGGAAGGAAGTTAATTATGTCTCTCGATACATATTACACATTAGGACGTTCTGGGCTACGAGTCAGTCGGCTGGCATTAGGTGCAATGACCTTTGGGACAGAATGGGGTTGGGGAGCCGATGAGGACACGGCGCGTCAATTATTCAACACCTACATTGATGCGGGTGGAAATTTCATTGACACCGCAGACTTGTACACAAACGGGGCAAGCGAGTCTTGGATTGGCAAATTTGTGGCAGAACGGGGATTGCGCGATCGCGTAGTCATTACAACCAAGTTCAGCTATAATGCCGAACCAGGAAACCCAAATGCAGGCGGTAACGGACGCAAGAATATTCTGCGGGCTGTGGAAGGTTCATTAAAACGGCTAGGAACCGATTACATCGATCTCTACATTCTTCACACCTGGGATAAAATCACACCCGCTGAAGAGGTGATGCGAACACTTGATAATTTGGTTCGAGCGGGCAAAGTACGTCATGTAGGGTTGAGCGACACGCCAGCTTGGTATGCAGCACGGGCACAAACACTTGCCGAGTGGCGTGGTTATGAGCCGCTGAGTACTCTGCAACTAGAGTATTCCCTGGTTGAGCGAAACATTGAACGCGAGTTTATTCCCCTAAGTCTGGAAGTTGGTATGGGTGTAATGGTGTGGAGTCCACTAGCAAGCGGTCTTCTGAGCGGTAAATATAAGCCGAGTGAGGGTGCATTCACTGGAGATGGGCGGCTGGACACTCTCAAAGACAGCCAAAATCCAGCATTTCAAAAATTCACAGAGCGGAACTGGAAAATTGTTGCAGAACTGGAAAATGTGGCGAAAGAACTGGATCGCAGCATGGCTCAAGTTGCTATCAACTGGACAGCAAATCGACCGGGCGTTGGTTCAGTGATTTTGGGAGCGACTAAGCGATCGCAACTAGAGGACAATCTCAAAGCATTAGATTTTGAGATCCCAACCGAATTGAGCGATCGCCTTGAAGCAATGAGTCGTCCCGAACCTCAATTTCCCTACAGCTTCTTCGAGCCAGAGATTCAAGGAATGATTCATGGTAGTAAGCCAGTTGGCTTAAAGCCAGTAGGATACTATCCGAATGTATTTATCAAATCTGCTGGTGCCGGAGTGTCTTAAAGCAGAAAATAATTGAGTGCAGGTGGATTAGCATGCCGTATCCACCTGTTTTTACAATGCTAATCGAAATTAATACCTTTTCCTATAACTACACAAATGATTAGTATGGGCGATCTTGACTCTTTAATTCACGAATCGTGGTCATGTTTATGATTCGCTCGCTCGCTTTTAACTTCTAGAAATCTCTAGGGATGAATTGTGCCGTCTGGCATGGTAGCCCCACTCAAATCCGTTCCTGTTAAATCTGCATCCACTAAATTAGCTCCCCATAGCTCCGCACCTCTCAACTTAGCACCGCGCAAGTTGGCTTTACTCAGATCGGCGTTTACTAAGTCGGCTCCATTTAAATTCGCTCCGCACAAAACAGCACCAATTAATTTAGCCTCTATTAAAGTCGCTCCACTCAGATTTGCTCCACTCAGATCTGCTCCACTTAAGTTGGCACATTTAAGAGAAGCTCCATTTAAATCTGTCCCATTGAGGATGGCATTAGTGAGATCGGCATCATTTAAGTCAATCTGGCGCAGGATAGTTCCACTAAGAAAAGATTGACTTAGTTGAGCCAAACTAAAGTCCCGTCTTCCTTCCGCGTATTGTCTGAGAAGATGATCTGCTTCCATATACTCTACTTTAAGGGCTGTTGAAAATTTTACGGCTACTTTTCTGGTTGGATAAAGCTTTTAAAACCAATTTTTAGATTTACATTTTAATCCTCGTTATTAGTCATTGGTCATTGGTCATTAGAAAACTACTCCTATAGCGACTGACAAGCCGATTTATTTCTGGATTGTAAAGACGTAAATAATTCCAATAATTACTAAAAACTCCTTCAACATAATCTTTAGTTTCAGGAAAGGGAATCTTTTCTACAAATAAATCCGGGTCATCTATACTATATGTTTTCATCCAGCGATTGACGTTACCCATACCTGCATTGTAGCTAGCGATCGCCAGGAGAGAATTAGTGTTATATTGCTGGCGATCGTGGAGGTAGGCTAAATACCAACTACCAATGTTAATGTTGTCATCTGGTTTAGTTAAAGAGTAATCGGCAAGATTTATTTGCTCGGCTACCCATTGAGCCGTTTGGGGGACAACTTGCATTAAACCAATTGCACCGGCACGAGAATCTATCTCTGGGGCAAAACTAGACTCTTTACGCATTACTGAAATAACCAGCAGCGGATTAATTTGATGCTGTCGAGCATAATTGAGAATTGCATCCTGATAGGGAAAAGGAAATAATCCATACCAGTAAGCGGAGGTTTGTCTGAGCCATTCCCACTCCTTTTGTTCTTGGGGTTCGTTTCGTTGAGTTAAGTTCCATATCTGTTGAATTCCAGCGTACGTTTTTCCTAACTTAATCAAAAGCAAGCCTTCAGTAAATTGCTCGGAGACAGTTAGTTCTTGGGGATTAGCAATTTCTGAGCGCAACAGCATCCAGGCTTCTTCGTACTGAGCTAATAAAACAAGTTCTTTGAGCGCATCCGAACCAGTGGGGAGGGATAAATACAAGGGAAACTCCATAGTCGGCTTTACTTGACTCAGACTATTAAAATCATCCACATCCAAACCTAAAAAAATAGCCGAGCGCCAAGCATAATATGATTGAGGATAGAAAGTAATAACTTGCTTAAACGCAGCCCTAGCTTCTTCTACTTTACCTAACTGAGTTGCCCATTTTCCCGCCCAAAAAACAGCTTTCGGGGCAAATTCTAGCTGAAAATAATTATTAGCGGCGATCGGTTGTGACCATTGCCATGCTTCGGCTATATTTCCTCGTGCTGCCAATTTTTGTGCCATCTGCCAGCGATATTGCGCTACTGCTTCGGAATTGGGGTATTCTTGAAGAGATTTTTGTCTGGCTCGATTGGCAGACTCGGTTTGCTCTAAGCGATTGTAAATGGAGGCTTTGGCTAGAAGAGCACGGGCAGCTCGCTCGGGAAATTGAGCAATAACCATGTCTAGATAGATTAAAGCTTCGTCTGCACTAGAGATGCTCGCTAAATCTAGAAAAGCTAAACCAGATTCTCTGGCATCGTGAAATTCCCGAATTAATCTTCGATAAGCCCTTCTTGCTTCAGGAATATTGCCGTTGAGGTGAAATCCTTTGGCAGCACGATAGAGATTGCGCGGTGTTAGCCGAGCCAGGGTATAAGCATCGGCAGCTTTGCGATATTCTCCCTCTTGCCAATAACCGGACGCGATCGCCTCCCAATCTTCTGGTGTTAGTTCTGAGGAATACTCCAGTACCAAACGATCTCTGATTGGATTAAGATCTTTTCCCGAACTATATTTGGCTAGCAAGAGCAATAAATCAAACTGGTCTGGATTTTTTTTTAAAAGCTGACGAATTAAAGTTTGAGTATGAGGATGGTGAGGAAATTGTTCTATTAGTTTTTGCTGATAATCGAGATTAGTTTGACTTAACCAAAACAATGCTTCAGCGACAGTGGGGGAATCAGCATAATCGTCGATCAGTTGTAGATAAATTTCCTTGGCTTTAGCTGGTTGGCGACTTATTTGATAAGCTTGAGCTTTCTTATTAAGAATCTGCGGAGCAAGTAAGGGATAATCGCGTTCTAATCGATGTAAATATTCTAAAGCGGCTTGGGGTTGATTTTGCTTTAATAAATCCACTGCCAAAAGATAGCGGGCGCGGTTACGAGCCAATGAAGATCTTTTTGTTGCGGCAATTTCTTTCAAGAGAGAATTTCTTTGCTGGGGCGATTGAGATAAAGAAGATAATATAGCTGTCGATTGCTCCTGTTGCTCCTGTAGAGTTTGTCTCCTCCAGACAAAAAAACCCTGGCGATTGCCAAGAAAAAATAGACCCAAACTACCCAACATGATTAATACTAATCCGGAACCCAGTACGAGCCGAATTCTCTTGCTCCGTTTTTTTCTTGCCAGTCGCTGCGATCTTTGTTTAAGCATCTTTGAGTATTTCTGTCTCGGGATTGAACTCAGGATGATTAGTGACTAGATAAAATCCAATTACTATTTTCCTAATAGCTGACCGAACAAGTACGTGTATTAGTTAAAAACTCACTATTTCTCATTCCCTTATTTTATGGAACTATGAAAGATTGCTCTGCGTCATGTCTCATAACTAATTACTTAAAAATACTGTTTTGGCATTATGTTTAACGGAAAACATTTTCAAGCGACTGCTTCGGCGTTAATCACCTTAACAATTAGTACTGCTGCTTTAGCACCTTTAATTACCTTAGCTCCTGCATCAGCTCAACTATTTCCCTCCCAAGGTAGACCAAATAGATCTAACACGGAACGAGTATACAGTTCAGTTGTTATTCCAGCGGGAACACAAATTCCTGTCGAATACGAGAAAGACAAAATTTTGGTTACTAAAGAAGAAACTGCACCTTTAACGGTTAGAGTAGCAGCTAATATAAGAGATCGTAATCGCACCACTTTAATTCCTTACGGTAGTGAAATTTCCGGACAAATCGAACCCGCTGAGGGAGGTTCTCGCTTTGTTGCTAAAGAAATCATTTTTCCTGATGGCACGACTCAATCGATTAATGCTACTTCCCAGGTGGTCACCCGCACCGAAACAGTTAAACGAGGTGCTGGTACGGGAAATATTCTCAAAGGTGCTGCTGCTGGTGCCGCTGCAGCTACTGTAATAGCAGCAGTCACGGGAGACCGCGCGATCGCCACTGAGGAAGTTTTAGGCGGTGCGGGTATAGGAGCCCTCGGAGGATTGATCTTAGGACGTAGGCAAGCAGAATTAATTTCTATCGACCCCAATCAAGATTTAGATATAACTTTGCAATCCGATCTCGCTTTACGTTAGTAAGTTCTTCAGGAATTTTTTAGGTTTCCTCAATAATCCTTAGTAAGTTTAGCTGTGTTTGGGCGAGAACCAGCTAAAAATAAGTGCAACTCAAGCATATTGAATGATGCTATCAGATGATGCATATTTTTTCTCGTTCTCAGTTGATTTGGAAAATAAAAGTTACTAAATCTCCTTTGCCTAAAGCAATGCGATCGCCCGAACGAAGTCGATGGCGGTTCCCCTTAAGCAGAGGAGTGTGATTGATATAGGTGCCGTTGGAACTCCCCACATCCTCAATAAAATAAGTATCCCCTTCCACTCTAATGTCAGCGTGGATTCGCGAGACAATTTCTGAGTTAGGAAAACCAGAAACATCTATATCCGGTGGAATTTGGCTGTTTGGTTTACCTATATGAATCACGTCTAAATTTTGAGGAATTTCTATTCTCGTATTGGTTTGAACGTGAAACAAAGTAGCTGTTTGGATTTGTAATTGTGTAGCCGAACCTAATCCCGATGCAACAGGAGAAGACGGGGTTGATACTGATTCGTGCTCGACAGCAAAATTGCTTGATTCGGCTGTCTTTGACGAATTAATATCAGTATCAATTTCTTCTTCTGGTTCTTCTAATTCCTCTTGAGGTTCCCAGACATTTTCCTGCTCAAGTTCTTCACGCTCCCAGGCAATCTCTTGTTCGGAAGATAATTCTGCAGGAGTCATGAAATCAGTCTCGTAATCGTCCCAAGAGCTTTCTCGTTCTGAGGTTGGTGTCGGGGCAACATCAGTTTCGTAATCATCCCACACGCTTTCTCGTTCTGAGGTTGGTGTCGGGGCAACATCAGTTTCGTAATCATCCCGCACACTTTCTCGTTCTGAGGTTGGTGTCGGGGCAACATCGGTTTCATAATCATCCCACACACTTTCTCGCTCGGAGGTTGGTGTCGGGGCAACTATTTCCAAGCCTTCTTCCTCATCCCAAGGACTGGGCAATATAGATGATTTCGCTGCCGTTGTTTCCGATTCATCTGGCTCTAAAATATCTGTATTGACAGCGGTCATTGGCGATCTGTTGGTCGTCGTCGTTAGATCTGCTATCTCCCCGCCAAAATCCTCGGCTTGGAGATTATAACCGCACTGACCGCAAAAAGTAGCATCTATTTGTACTGCAGCTCCGCAGTTAGGACAGTTAGTAGTTTGGGGTAAGGGAGTATAGCAATTTTCGCATTGAGTTGAGCCTTCTGGATTGTGATGATTGCAATTTGGACAGACGATCATGGGTATTTTGATTAAATTAATTGTTGTTATGTTATTAATTTAGTTTTCCAGAGTTAATAGCTACAAGTCGACTGTCAAACATTTTCTTGTTCTTATCTGAAATTAAGAAGTTTTAACGCTCAATTTCTGAGCCGGCAGAGCGATCCAACAGCCACCAAAGTTCTCCTTGAGGTTGAATTAGACGAGCTGGATAGTTCATCTCATCTGCTTCTGGAGCAAAAATTTGCTTGAGGGCAGAACACTTTTTTTCTCCTTCAACTAAAAAAACAACACAACGAGCGTGGTTTATTAAAGGAACAGTAAAAGTCAGACGAGGTTGACCATCCTTATTACCTACCGTAACGAGACGATCTTTTACCCGCAATGCCTCAGTGTGAGGAAACAAAGAGGCAGTATGCCCATCATCCCCAATGCCTAATAAAATTAAATCAAAAATCGGAAATTCTCCGTCAGAAACCCCAAAAAATTGACGTAGTTCCGCCTCATGTCGATCTGCATCAACTTGAGGATTTCCTGCTCCAGTAAACATTGGGTGAATATTGCTTTCAGGTAAATCAACTTTCTCTAACCATATTTGGCGAGCCATCCGTTGATTACTGTCTGGATGATCGGGGGGAACATAGCGTTCGTCACCCCAAAATATTTGTATGTTTTCCCAGGGTAAAGATTGGGTTGACATAGCTTCATATAAAGGTTTGGGAGTGTTGCCTCCTGCAAGTGCAAGAGTAAATTGTCCTCTCGATTGGATCGCTGCCTGCAATTTTGCTAAAACCAAAGACAATCCTCGTTCAATTAAAGCCGTTCGGTCTGGAAAGATTTCAACAAATTTTTGCATTTATCTTGCTTATTTTAGACAATAGATAATTTTTGTTCATCCTAATAGCAATAGGGTTTAATTAAACCAAAACTTAAGCATATATTTGTTCCTACCATTGTTTGAGCCGAGGGGTTAAAATGGGCAAATTAGAAACAGATTTGTATCTGCTCATAAGATCGACTTCTTCAAAAGGATTATTTCGTTTCCTCTGAGAAGATCGAGTCAGTTAAAACTATTTTTAACTAACATCTAGACGGCTTCAGGCTTTGGCATTTGAGAAGACCGAGAATCCAAAAAAAGTCTCGATCGCAAAAATTAATTTTAACCTTTTTAAAGGGAAACTCGGTTGGCATCAACCTAGCTTAAGCCTTACCTTCAGTAGCATCTACAAAACCATGAAAAGACAATGAATAGTCCGACAATTTCTCAATTTACCTCATTGTGCCTCAAATTAGTCGGTGTAATCCTGATTCTTTCTTCTCTACTGGATTACTTGACTTTGGCAATTCCTCCAGAGCTGCTCGATTCCCAATGGCAATTTAACTTTACCACTCAAGTGGTCGATCGCGGTATTGTTCCTATGGTGGGTATAGCTTTTATCTTGGTCGGTTATTGGATCGATGCTAGTGCTGGCTCTACCGTTAAAAAGTCTGGTTTTGAACTAAGAGTACCAATATTTATCCTTTCTAGTTTCTTAGGATTAATTTTTCTTTTGCTAGTGCCACTTCACTTAAATAATCTACGTCAAGTGAGCTTTTCCACTCTAACCCAAATTGAGCAAAGAGCAGACCAAGCAGAAAGCAATATTAAAGCTCAGTACGACCAACTCAATACTCTTGCTAACGATCCCCAACGTTTACAACAACTTGAAAGCCAAATTAAAGAAATTGATAGTGCTCTTGCCAGCGGACAATTACAAGGAAATTCACTTAATAGCGAACAAATTCAAGGTTTGCAGGCAAGAAAAAAACAACTAGAAAATTTCCGTGAATTAGCTAAAAATCCTGAAGGTTTAGAAGCACGACTCGGGGAATTACAGAATCAACTGCGTGACGAACGATTAGAACAGGAAAATCGTGCAAAAGCCAATGCATTAAAACAAGGTTTGCGTACTGGTTTGAGTAGTCTCATGCTAGCTATTGGTTATATTGCCCTTGGCTGGCTTGGGCTTAAAAATATGGGCAGTAATAAAATTATCAGTAAAAAAGTTTCCGCTCGTTAAGTTCAAGCAGACTAGAAGATAAAGCCAAGACATAATATTATTCTGTCTTTTGGCTTAATTTAACGTAAAGGTGGAAAGTAACAGGGACATATCTCCCGATTTATCGGGAGCTTTCTACTTTATCGATTCTGCCTCCTATTTTTATTACGGTCGCTCGGAATCGATTTGAGGTTTCCTCAAATTACGCGACCTCTTCCTCTATATCTTTTCTTAACAAAAATTGGTAAGCCACAAGGTAAAATGTGATACAAACAACTATTCCCAAGTATAATTAAACCTTTGCTACGAGTTTTCGACTATAATACATACATATGATTTAATGTCAATGGTTGCAACAATTCTTTGCAAGTTTTACCGATAAGAATAGGATTAATTTAAGATTTATTAAGATTCAGTTGTAAGGAGAGTTTATCCTCTGTGCTGCAACGCTTAAAGCAGGATTTTAAAAATGACCTCATCGCAGGTCTCCTCGTAGTAATTCCTTTAGCCACTACAATCTGGCTGACAATCACTATTGCTAGATGGGTAATTGACTTTCTTACTCGTATACCCAAACAGCTCAATCCCTTTGATGGTCTAAACCCAATTTTAACCAATCTTCTCAACTTTTTAGTTGGATTAGCCGTGCCTTTGATGTTTATCTTGCTCATCGGCTTAATGGCACGGAATATTGTAGGAAAATGGTTTTTGGATTTTGGGGAACAATTTTTACAAGCTATTCCTCTAGCAGGATCGGTTTACAAAACTTTAAAACAAATACTTGAAACTCTACTGAGAGATTCAAAAACTAGGTTTCGTCGGGTCGTAATGGTAGAATATCCGCGACGGGGAATTTGGACGCTCGGTTTTGTGACGGGAAAAGTAAGCGATCGCCTACAATCTCATCTCTCACAAAAAATGCTCAGCATTTTTATTCCCACCACGCCGAATCCTACTTCTGGGTGGTATGCTATCGTTCCCGAAGACGACGTGATCGATCTAACTATTTCGATTGAAGATGCTTTTAAGGTTCTCATCTCCGGTGGGATTGTCAGTCCAGAAGATGTTTCTTCTAATTCCAATGTACCTATTTCTCTTCCTAAATCTTACAAAAAAGTGGAGTTAGAAACTGCTTTAGCTGAGGAAAGAAAACAAGTTTTACCAATAGAAGAAGAAAGTTAAATAACATAATTTAGTGCAGAATTCAGACTTCAGAATTCATTTTTATGTCATCTCGCAAACAACCCCGTAGTATTGCCCGTGAATTAGCTCTACTGAGTTTAAGTCAAGTTAATGTCAATTTTGATAAGCTAGAAGAACAAGAACTCGATAGTTTGATAATAGCTGCAGTCCGTACTCTAACGGCTGAAGTACAAGATATTTTAGAAACAGCTTCAGCAGAAGTCAAAAGGGGTAGCGATCGCTTGCTGAGTAGCGAAACTAGGACTGATAATGTTAATAGTGCCAAAGCTATGGTCAACGATGCTCTCGAGTTGACACAAACAGCGATTAATAGGTTGGGATTGGCGATCGAATTACCAGAATTTGTCCAGTTAGCTCATAAACAGGAAGTCCGCGAGTACGCCCTTGAAATTATTGCTACAGTGCGTCGTCATCGGCAGGAGATTAAACAGCAAATAGAAGAAGTTTTAGTAGCCTGGCAATTTCATCGTTTACCTAAGATCGATCGCGATATTTTAAAAATTGCCGTGGCAGAACTTCTGTTCCTTAATGTTCCTCTCAAAGTTACTATTAACGAGGCAGTAGAATTAGCCAAACGCTACTCCGATGAGGAAGGATATCGTTTTATTAACGGGGTCCTTCGACGAGTAAGCGATCGCTTGGATAAAGAAAAATTAAAAATTCAAAATTAATTTAATCTTAAATTACCTGGCTAAGCTTTTTAATAATACTAGAGCGACCGATAATTGTTGCCGAACTATCTTCAATTTGAACAAAAATTTTACCTGTAAACAGAGTTTTCCAAGACGATTTGTCATAGACAATAAAGTCTTCAAGTTGGGATTTTGGTTCAAAACCCATTTGGGAGAGAATTTCGTTGAGTATTTTACTAAAAGCTTTTTTATTAGAAAAATAAGCCGAGAGAGTTACGCTACGGTTAAATTTAGCTCCAACTAAACCCGCAATTAGTCCTAAAAGTACCGCTATTTGATAGAGTAGTCGGTCATTAAAACCGATTCCCATTCCTTGAGAGACGACCAAAATAACAATTAAGTTAGTAACAGAAAAATAGTAGAGAAATGTCAGCCAAAATCCAGGAACTTGGAGCATGATAAGAAATTAGAAATTAAACAGGCAAAAATGAATGTTGCTAAATTAATTCAATCTAAGATCCAACGACAAGATCCAAAAGCAAAGGATGTGAGTAATCCTCTCAGCATAGCACCAATGATGGAGCGTACCGATCGCCATTTTCGCTATTTGATGCGCCAAATTACTCGTCGTACTTTACTATACACGGAGATGATTACTACGGCGGCGATCGTTCATGGCGATCGCGCTAAATTGTTAGATTTTTCTCCTGAAGAAAAACCAATAATACTGCAACTAGGAGGAGATAATCCGCAAGAACTAGCCGAATGTGCCAAAATCGCCCGGGATTGGGGCTATGATGGAGTTAATCTCAATGTGGGTTGTCCCAGTCCAAGGGTACAAAGCGGTAACTTTGGCGCTTGTTTAATGGCACGACCAGAATTAGTAGCTGCGGCAGTAGAAGCAATGCAAAAAGCTGTCGATATTCCGGTAACAGTAAAACACCGCATTGGCATAGACGATCGCGATCGCTACGAAGACATGGCAGAATTTGTTCGCATCGTCTCGGCTGCTGGCTGTCATCATTTTAGCGTACACGCGCGCAAAGCGTGGTTGCAAGGTTTAAGCCCTAAAGAAAATCGCCATATTCCCCCCCTCCGTTATGAAGAAGTTCACCGTCTCAAACGGGAGTTTCCTCACCTGTCCATTGAAATCAATGGTGGAATTACTACTTTAGAACAAGTAAGACAGCAACTAAACTATGTAGATGCTGTCATGATTGGACGTGCTGCTTACGATTGTCCCTATCTCTTTGCTACGGTAGATCGAGATATCTATGGCGAAAACATTACTCCTACCACTCGCCACCAAGTAGTTGAAGCAATGCTTCCCTACATGGATTATTGGGTAGGCAGGGGAGTGAAGCTACACAGCATTAGCCGTCATATGTTACAGCTATTTGCGGGACAGCCGGGAACGAAAGCTTGGAAACGATTTATCAGCGAAAATGCTCATTTAACTGGCGCTGACTCTAGAACGATCGCCAAAGCACTAGCACGAGTTCCTCGCTAAAAAGCTAAAAAATAGTAAGTGCGATCGCCCGATCTTGTAGGTGCGAAACATGAAATTTAGCGCCCGCCATATTGTTAATTCGGTGGGTTACGAATCATTTCAGTATAAATTAAAAGGAGAGCTTAAAGATTCTTATGCCTGTAGTGCGCGGGCTACGATCTAAGAATTGTCTTTAAATTTGTTGAATACGACCAGACACGGGCAATTCTTTTAGAATCAGTTGGAACTCATGATGAAGTGTATTAATGCGATTGTTGTGTTGGTTAGGAGATTTAGAGATGACGATCACTTTAAAGTTTTAATAATTTATATCTGCAAGATTAATTTATTCATCAAAAAGGGCAATTAGTAATACCTCACAAAACGCGATCGCCGATCTTAATAGTTTCATTCTACAAAACAAGAGCGAGCGTAATTTGAAATATATCCCCTCGTAATGCGATCGCTTTCAAGAACAAAACTTACTGCCCTTAGACCCGATTCAGTTCACTTCGATTCGGGTGGAGAAGCTTGCTGGTGTTCGATAATTGCCTGTCTGAAGCCTAAAGCAACCAAAATATTAGAAAGAGTCAAAAATAACTCAGCACTACCATGTAACCAATCTACATTAGCCAATTCCTTACCGTAATGAATTTGAGCATAAATACCTGCAGGGATAGTCACGGCAACAAAGACAAGCAAAAGGTAAAAGCCAATTAAAGCTAAACGGGGCGTTTTTCCCGAACGAGTTATTAACCAGAGAAAACCTAAATAGGGAAACAGAGAAAGAGCAAATAAATTATCTTTAGAAAGCATGATTCAGAATTACCCATATTTACGAGAAGAACGCCAAATCCACCAGCCAGCCAGACAAAGCGCGCAATTACCTATAACTGTCATCGATGCTTGAACGGTAACTAGCCAGTCGAGAGATGGGGGATTATCAAAAAAATGCCAGGTACAGGCGCACATGGCACCAATTAAGGCGGGTAACATAGCTACAGAAAGACCCCACCAATAGCGTTCGCCCGTCACTTCTCCATAAGTCCAAACTAACCAAATAGCAGCAATCCATTCGATAACGCTAGAGACGTGAACGATCCAAGTAGGAATAGAAAGAGCATGCATGTTTTTATTGACTCTAAAATTTCTAATCCAAATGATTAATTTAAGATTACCTTCAATTACTTTACCAATTAGAATTGGTATCACCATTCACGTCAGGTTACGTCTAATGAAACAGCCTTAAGATTGTATATAGTTGCGATAGTACCCTCTGCGACTCATGCGATAAGTAAACTCGCTGACTGAAGGATTGGGACGATTGGGATCGACAGTTTTATCAGTTTGTTGCCAATCTTTTTCTTTAGCTAGGCGATAAGCAATTTCTCCTTCGCTATGCTTGGTAAGCCGCAACCACATCTTGCCATCTTCCGGACAAAAGAACTCTTCCAGCCAAGAATTGTTATCGAGATAGGCTGAATTTTGAGAGGATAAAAAAATAGCTTTTTTAGGAGAAATTTTCAAATTTTCTCGAATCTCAGAAGCGTTTTGATAATAAAGATGATGCTTGGAACTGTTTAAACGCCACAACCGCATCTCACAAAAAGGGCAGAAGAAATGTTTAACGTTTTTTCTTTTGCTTCTTTTATTAGCCATGGTATTTTCTAAAATGTTGGGGTACTAGCTAAAAATCGAAAAATTTAAAGCTTCAACGGGATTGTAGGCATCGACTGTAAGAGCACAGAAATTTTAATCCCTAAAAAAACTGATGCTAGTTTGATTTAATTAGTTCCCATCAAAAAAACCAACTGTTTTTGTGGGTTGTGCAAAAACTGACCCGTAGAATTGAATTAAAGCAGTTTTTGTCAAGTTAAAGCTTAACTTGCATATTTGTTGGTTCCGATGGCTATAGTAGAGCGAGAAGCATTTTAGATAATTTTAGCCTCTTGCGCAAAAGTAGAGCCAGGGAAGAAAGCTAAAGTAACGATCGCGAGCGAAATTATTTAAATATTTTTAGGAAATAACACTAATACTGAGAATTTTTCCGCCTGCTCGCTGAATTGTTTGAAGTTGCTGAGACATTTGTTTATAGTCCACAATCTTTTCTTGCCTGCTCGAACGTATCGGTCTGGCGGTTGCTCTAGTTTGCAAAAAAACAATCCGAAACCTTTTCTCAGTATTACTCAGGGAAGTTTGTCGATCTAACGTTGGAAGTTTGAGCGAAGTGGAAAAGCCGTTTGCTTCTATTGACAGGTCAGATTTTTTGACAGCAACCTTTTGCGGCGGCTTAAGGTTCGCAGCTTTTAATGCTGTCATCTCTTCCATTGTTAGCGGTTTACATACTTGGGGTTGACTAGCTACTGAACTGACCGACTCAACTGAATGTAATTCGGTCGATTTTTCTTTGGAATGAACGAAGCTGGAACAGGTGTTATTAAAGCGGGAAGTTGCCTTTTTTTGTAAAGAAAACCGTTCTTTTGAAGCTCCATTTGGTAGCGACGGCATACCTTGAACTGAAGTCGAAACCGATACATCAATGTTAATGTCGGCAGCTTGCTGAATAGCTATAGCCAATTTTTTTTGGAGAGATACAAAGGTTAAAGCCCATTGATCATAATAAACAACGAGCGACTGAGCTGCCGGATTGACACGGACTCCAGTAACAAAGTTAAAAGAGTCTACCAATTTCTTGAGGCGACATTGATATTCTCGGTCATACTTTAATTTGGGAATCCGAATGCGAACGCGGCTCCTCGTTATATGAACAATTGCGTACTTTACTCTAACAGAGGAGTTGAGGCTATGAGTATCCATGGCTTTTAAAAAATTGAGCTTGTAATGCTCGGAGCTATCTAAATCTTATCTTTATTCAACTTCTCCGATAGTATGTAAAACGATAGAATTTTTACCCCAGTTTTTCTTACGTTTCATCGTGCTTTATTGTTTCAACTAAAATTGCTTTAGAATTAATTGCTAATTGAACGTGCATTTCATAATCTAGCTGAGGGATAAATGGTGCAATAACTTCGATGGTTGAAACGTCTTGAAAATGTCCGATTTTAGTTTCTGGATGAGGATAGTAAAGCCAACTTACATAACTTTTCTCTTGAAAAAGAACTTTACAGGGTGAAAAAGAAAAGTCTTCTGGTGGATAAAGAGGATGCCATTTGACCTGACGAAACGTGTATTCTGGTCGTTTGATAATAAAAGTTTTGGGATAAAAAAAACATTTGAAATATTGTTAATAAAAATAATCCCAAACAGAAAAAGTAAAAAATTTACTATACAGATTAATTTAGGGAATTGTTAGTGAGAAAAAAAGCCTGCTAGTAGTAGAGGTAATAAAAGAATGGTTACTATTATTACTACTGTAGTTAATGCATCGAGCTTGAGAGTGGGTTTTTCTGAAGGCTTATTCATGGTAATTAAATTAAACTTGGATTAATCAATAATCAAAAGCATAAACCGTCGCGAACTTTTAATCGTTCAGACGGCTGCTGTCTATATTTAATTATTATTGCATCTCAATACCTTCGACATTTACCATCTAAGACCGCTCTGATCGAGGGTTGCGCCTCGCCTCGATGATAACTAAGTGGAGGAAACGACAAAAACTCCACACTGCCTTGGCGATTGATGTTTTTTAGTACTGTCCGAACATCTGACGTCGTTCTCCTTCGATGCCCGACAATGAGCCACTGCGGTATAATTCTTATCCAGTACTCTTTTGCTTAACTAATAATAAGATATCAATACTTGAAACTAATTATGCTCAATCTCTCGATAGAATCTAATTCAATCGGAGGAATTAATTGATAGAGTATTGATTATCCATCAAAAGAAAGAATTGATTACAAAAAGCAATCGCTCCTCATCTCTTATGAACAAAGAATCGAATTCGTTAATCCAAATCCTTACTCGGTCTCTTAACAGGAAAGATTAACGAGCAAACTGAAGAATAAATCTTAGTCATCATCTCCTAATTGTGAGTAAATAATTATGACTAGATGATTTGCCGATTCACAACCATTAAGAAGCGATCGCTCTTTAGCTAGGGAAGTGTCAATCCCCTGAAATTAAAACAATACCAATCAAGGTCAGTACTATGCCAAATAATTGGAAGCGAGAAATCTTTTCCCGCAACAACCATCGCGCTAATAAAATTGTCGGCACCGGGGAAAGACCTACCAGAACGGAAGCTAAAGATAACAACCCAGAACGTATTGCGAGGAGAAAAGCTAAGGTTCCTCCTGCTTGCAACAAGCCAGCAATGATGACGAGTAGCCAACTTTTCCCCTTAAAGGTAGCGAATTTCAAGCTGCTATTCTGAGATAGAATAGCGATGACTGCTGTTGTTACTGCTGCTGCAATGGTTGAGGCGAAGAGGGGCCAAAGGGTGCTATCGGTATCAGTAAAGCTTAGAAAAATAAAGAAAATACCAAAGCAAATGCCAGCTAGGGTGCCTTCTATAAATCCAGGGGTTTTGAGCCTGTTTTTAGGCATTAGTTGCGATTTCCTCCTGACCTCAGTGCTCGAAGTTAAACCAATCGCAACTAGTGCGATTGCAATCCCAACGATAGCGGTCAGCGATGGGCGATCGCCCATCGTTAAGCCAAAAACGACAGGAACTACTGCCGTCCAAACAGCAGTCAAAATTGAGACAAGTCCCATCTGACCAACCTCAAAGCCACGGTAGTAAAGTGTAAATCCTATCCCGTAAGCAATACCGGAGGTGGCTCCCCAAATTAGTGCATTATTGCTCGGAGATTCTGGAATTAGCAGCAGAACACAACCAAAGACGATCGCCCCTATCACTTGAAAGCATAAAGCGACTAAGGGGAAAGGACTGTGCCGCGAGGCTAACCCACCAAAAAAATCAGAGGAACCAAAACAGATAGCAGCGATGAGTGAAAATACAATCATTAAATCTTCCTTTACTCTAAACGCTAGATTAGACAAGCGCTCTGACCTTATCAAGCATTAATTGCTAAAAATTTAATAGACGAATTATAGTCCTGACAAGTGACACTTTCTCCTTAGGGGATAAGTACACTTTAGTGATAGCAATGGAATTACCAATCCTCATTGACCCCGACAGTGATTTGCCAACCTACCATCAAATTTATGAGCAACTACGTAGAGCCATCCTAATTGGGCGGTTACCCTCAAGGCAGCGTGTACCATCTATTCGAGAACTGGCACGTTCCTTGGGAGTTTCATGCACGACAATAACCCAAAGTTATGAATTACTTCATAGTGAAGGGTATCTGCAGTCCATCATTGGTTCGGGTACCTTTGTTAGCGAGCAATTGCCAGAAGATCTGTTGAGTTCTACATCTACTCAGCCAGCCATTGATTCTGTCTGCAACTCTTGGTCATCAGTTCGTCTATCTCAATACGGGAGCAGACTTGTTCGGTTAAGTGAAACTCCAATTCCAAAACCATTCCCGAACTCTTTATATAAGCCTTTAAGGCTCGATCCTGCTACCTTGCAGCAATGGAGAAAGCTTTTGAGGCACCATCTTCGGTCAGAGAATTGGACGGACTTAGAAAATGCCTTCGATCCGCTAGGACTATATTCTCTGAGAGAGGCAATTGCCTACTACATTAGGCGAACGAGAGCAGTTCAGTGTGATGCAGCTCAAATCATTATTGTCAGTAGTACCTTACAAGCGCTTACACTGATTACTTCTGTCCTGGTTGACCAAGGGGATGAGGTTATTCTGGAAAATCCAGGATGTCCCGAAGTTCATCAACTTTTTTTGAGTCAGGGTGTTCAGCTACATCCAGTTCCCATAGATGATTCAGGTATGATTACCGAACACCTTCCATCTGTTTCAACCACCAAAACCAAACTTGTTTATGTAACTCCGTCCCATCAGTTTCCGTTGGGAGGGGTACTGTCATTGCATCGTCGCCATGAACTTCTGAATTGGGCTAACCAATCAGGTGTAGTAATTATTGAAGACGATTACGACAGTGAATATCGTTACTGTGGTCGTCCAATTCCCTCGCTACAAGGGTTGGATCGGAATGATTCAGTCATTTACGTGGGAGACTTTTCGGGAGCACTTTTTCCAGTCGTAAATATTGGGTACTTCGTGGCTCCTCCTCCTCTGGTGCCTGTTCTCGCTTGTGCAAAAAGACTAAGCTACAGTCGAGTGCCACTTTTAGAGCAGTATATTCTTACAGACTTCATCAATCAAGGGCATCTAGAAAGACATATCAGACGAACGTGGAAGCGGTATGCACAACGTCGCCACTTTCTGATCGAACAGCTACAACTGCATCTAGGCGATCGAGTCACTATCTTAGGTGAAGATGCTGGAGTACATCTAACTGTACGGTTACACAACCATTCTAGGGATGAAGAAACAATAGAACGCATAGCACAACAGAAAATTATTGAGTGGGTCGGAACCTCCCCATATTATTTACGAGATGCCCGTCCCAATGAATTTGTTGTAAGCTATGCTGACCTCAATCAACAGGAAATTCAAGATGTCGTGCAAAGTCTAGCTCAAATCTTAGCTGATTAGAGCGGTTTTCAAGAAGATAGACTACAGTAGCAACAATGAGTAAACCAATGTCTCAAGGTTTTGGGAGCGAGCGAGTCAATGTGATGAGCAATAGCAGATTCGAGTTGCTCTCTGGTAGTGGCACTCT
>JADEWQ010000117.1 GCA_015207585.1 Pleurocapsales cyanobacterium LEGE 06147
TACTGCTTGCAAAACATCTGGATCGTCATCGACGGTTAAAACTACAGGTTTTGCCATAACTAATTTATTTAAAAGTTTGGTTATCAAACAATTTATAGTTTTTACACAAAACAAAAAAGCTCTTAGAGGATGTCTGAAAAGTAGATTCAACTCAGTTTTAAGTTTTTCGATCCCCCTAAATCCCCCTTACCAAGGGGGACTTTGATTCTTTTCCCCCCTTGACAAGGGGGGCTAGGGGGGATCGAATGTAGCAAATAAGACTTCTCAGATAAGCTCTTAGAAAACAGTAAATCCCCCATCATAGTTAGAGCTCGCCCTGTAGTCTGAGTAGCATTTTTACAAAGCTTACCAAAAGTAGAAAAAATGCGCTCGATCACATTTTTGACATCAGTATCTTTAGTCACATCTTCTTCAAAACTTAAGCATTTAACTCCTTCTGTCTCAATCAGTTTTTTCGCTTCTTGATTTTGAGAGGCGCAACGACTGAGTAAAGCTATATGAGTATTTTCCTTGGCAAAAGCTAAAGCAGTTGCTAAACTAATACCTGCATTACCACCAGTAATAAAAATAACGCTATCTTTCATTGAAATTTCCTCTTGTTTTAAAAAAACAGCTAATAGCTAACAGCTAAAAGCTTTCAACGCCACAGTTTTAAACCGATTAAAGTAACCAGCATCAAGATCGACATCAATCCCGCACCGAAACCATAAGTTGTCTCCCCGTCAGAAAAGTAAGGTACTTTTAGTAGCAATTGAATCGGGATTAGTTTGACTCATAGTTTAAATAGAGAATATAGTTAGCAATTGCCAAATTTCCCGATCGCTTCATTTGTCTTGAAATTTCCCCACAACTACGCTTTTTTTGTAATATCTTTTAAAGTAGAGAATTATCGACATCAAAGTCGCCAATAAATTAATCAGTTTTTAACCCAAACAAAAGTTATATTAAATTACTAGACTTTTGGCTAGGTGAAATTACAATTTGATGATTCCGCGCTTGAGAGCCATAATTACAGCCGATGTGCGATCGCTCGCTCCCAATTTGGTTAATAAGTTATTGATGTGAAACTTAACCGTACTTTCAGCAATACAGAGAACTTCGCTGATGGTTTTATTGTTCTTCCCGCTTGCCATTTCTATTAATACTTGATGTTCGCGATCGCTTGCGAACGAGAAAAAGCTGCACGGGATAGTGAGATAGGAATAGGAACCAAAATTAAGATCGAACTTACCGATTTTAGGTAGTTTGATATTTATTTAACCAATTTGAAGTAATAGGCGTATTAATAGGTGGCAATGTTCCGCGTATATAAAGGCGATCGCCTATTCGACAAATTTTTATTTGGTTAAGAACTTGGTTAGCTTGGGCTATCTCCTGTTCGATCGACTCGGGCACTGATCCTAAAATTGACCTAAAAATCCCTATAAAACTTAAAAATAGTACAACTAATCGAATTATTTAAATATATAGAGAAGGCTTAGAAGCTAAGTTAGCAGCGGAGAGAGGGGGATTCGAACCCCCGTCACCCTTGCGGGTGAAACGGTTTTCGAGACCGTCGCATTCAACCACTCTGCCATCTCTCCACGAGTTTAGATCCACTTCGTTATTTTACTGAGATTTGGGGTAAATTGACTAGTTATCTACACGAAAGAGTTATCTTCTTCCCTGATTAAGTTAGTTTCAAATCCACTTCCGGGGATCCACCGAATCGCGCCATCGCGACCAGTCCAATAAAGTTGAGTTTGCTGTTGCTGCAACTGCTGCTGTAAATTTTCTTCTATTTTAGTTGTAGAAGCGATCGCAACTTGCGGTTTTAGCACTCTTAACCATTCGTGTGGTATTTTCTCTCCAGACCAAAGCAATGCCAGGAAACTAGTATCGAAATTATTTTGTTTAATATATTTGGCTACATCCGTCTTTTTTTCAATTATCGAGGGACTCAAAATTAACCAAGTGTAGTTGTGAATTTGTAACTGAACCACAGCAGGATCGTTGCTAATCAATCTCATGTTTGTCGAACCGAAGGAAATTGCTTCGTCTGCTGAGGTTAGCTTTGTGCTCTCTATATTTATAGTTGACTGTGGGGTTAAATCGCCAACAAAACTTGTTATGGGCAAACTTGCGTGAATTACCGACCATCCTTTTTGAAAACGAGAGCGATCGTCCAAAGCCAATCCACAATCGATGCGATCGATACCTTGTCGTGTTAAAAAAGGCAAAACAGTATACTTAGCCGTATTAGCTTCTCCACTGTTAATCAAAATTATTTTGCCCCGATCTCGAACTACAACGACCTGTTCTTGTTGAGTTGCCAAAACCGTAACTTGGATTGAATTTAAGCGACTGTAACTAATGGGAACAATAATTAAAGTTACCGCAAATAATAAAACTAACCACCAGCGACTCCGCCACCAAGAACTCAGCCACACTAAACCAATCAGTCCATAAAGAATAATTACTAATCCCAGAGAAATCTTTCCTACGATAAAAGCACTTCCTGGCAAATTGGTAAAGAATTTAGTTATTTCAATCAGAAAAAGAGTTGGATAGAGAAGCAACCAGGCGATCGCACTGCCAATAGCAGGAATAATTAAAGCAGCGATCACGCCAATCATTCCTCCCAGACTAATTATGGTAATTAAAGGCGTACTGATAATGTTGACTACAATACTGTAGGTGGCAACGGTATTAAAAACATAGCAAAGCAAAGGTAAAGTCCAAATCGAAGCAGCAAGGGGAATAGCAATCGCAGTAGCGATAGTAGGTGGAAGCCAGTCCAATCTCTTGTACAAAGCTGGTGCGGTGACGAGCAATCCCCAAGTTGCCAAAAAACTGAGTTGAAAGCCTAAATCCCAGATCCATAAGGGATTAAGTAATAGAAGAATTGTTGCGGCTAATAGTAAAGAACCCAAAGCTCTGACTTTACTGTTTGTAGCTAAAGCAATGAGAACTCCAATACCCATCAGTCCAGCTCGCATTACCGATGGTTGCAATCCCGTCAAACCAATATAAATGACTAGAGTGCTCGCTCCGATAATTAATCGAGATCGCACTGAAAAGCGATCGCTCAAGCGCAATACCATTCCCAACAGTAAAGAAACATGGAATCCCGAAGCAGCCAACACGTGAGCCAATCCATTCCGAATAAAGCGATCGCGAATATCTTCGGGCAAGTCTACAGCCTTTCTACCCAAAACCATCGAACTAACTAGCTGTCCTGCCGGACTACCCAAACCAACCAGATTTGCTCGCACAATTCTTTGCCGCAGTTGCCACAAACCCCAAGTTGGTTTTTGTCTTTCAGAAGTAAGAACCTCATTACCTTTCAAACCAGCAAAAGTACCTTGACGAGCTAAATAGGCTCGAAAATCAAATCCCCCTGGATTAGTAGCAGGCTGGGGTCGATACAAAATTCCTTGAATACTTAAATTTTCTCTTGGATATATACCCGTTCCTTGTAATAAAGGGACTGTGACGTATAATTTGCCAGATGTTGCAGCATTCTCGTTGTCATTACCAGTTGTTAGCTGACTAACCCAAAACCAAAACTTGATTTGCCCAGTTGAAGTTAATCTCGGTTCCGTTAAAACTTTGCCTTCCACAGTAACTTGTTGGCTGAAACCTTCAGTTACTCGATGACTGATATCATTAACACCGGGCTGAGGTATTCGTAACTGCAAATAAATTACCGCTAAAATAGCGACAACTCCTGCTCCTAGCCAAATTCGACTGCTTGCCCCTGCATATCCAAAACGCGCTGAAATAACTGACGCAACTATACTTAATCCACCCAATCCCGTAGCGACGATGGCTATCTCTTGCCAAAAAGAGTCAAAAGGCAAAAAAGTTAATAAACTAGTGGATAATAAACCAGCTACATAAGCTAAACAAAGAATTATCCAACTATGACGATTCATTCAAGAGGGAAATAATAAATACCACGCACCCAGTAAAGCACAGAAAAATGGAAGTGCGTAAAATTAGAGTAGGAGCGTTTTGCAAAACGCCTTTATTTTGTAGGAAGTCTCATAATTTATCGATCCAATCTGCAAACAGGCAGTTCTCTACTATATTCAATGAATAGAGATTGTTTAATAAAGCGACCTAAGTTAGCGTCGATTAAGGATCGCCGTTGTAAAGACTCCAAAGCTCTTTGTAACTCCCCATAGCTAACCATGGGAACAATATCTGTTTGTAGCTGCTGTAGAGATACTTCCTCCCGCTGGCTCGCTAGATAACACATCATCCGCTTTTCTAAAGAAGAGAGACGCTCGAACTGCTCGTCTAACAACTGCTTGATATCTTCTGAAATAAGATTGCCTTGAGCAAGAAATAAAGACACATTTCCTTCAAACAAACGGGCGATCACACTAGCGATAATCTTCAAAGCTAAAGGATTACCGTCATATAGCTCGATCAGTGCTTGGCATTCCGCTTCTGTTACTTTCAGTCCTTTGCTGCGGAGAATTGCCTGTGCTTCTGGTAGCTGCACTCCCTTTAAATAAAAGATTTTGACTGGTAGCTCTTTACCCTCTCTACAAGCAAATCCTCTAGGTTGCTCGCGGCTGGTGAACAGTACGCAACTTTGATGCCGTTCGTCAGCTACGCGACGTAGTAGATAGTCGTATTCTTCACAGCCATATCGGTAGTGTCCCGCAAATTCGCCGACACGCAAAAGAGATTCAGTATTGTCTAGCACCAGCAAACAGCGGTATTGCCGTAGGTAATGTATCAGACGAGAGATTTGTTCTTCTGGAGTAGTTAATCGAGAGATTTCTTGTTGCTCGGACAAAAACAAAATAAATTCCGAAAGCAGCTTGGAAAGAGGTGGTATGTTTCTTAAAGAACGCCAAATTATATATTCAAAGTCCGTTTGTAGTATTTCTGCCAGTTTTACGGCAAGAGCAGTTTTACCTATACCACCCATACTTAGTATGGCAACTAGGCGACAGCGTTCTTTCTGTATCCATCGTCGGAGGGTGGCGAGTTCATTCCCTCGTCCATAAAAGCGAGAGACATCAATAACTTCATCCCAATCTTGCCAGGGAGTGAGGGGTATCTGACAGTGATCGCATGAGGTATAAGCTATTGTTTCTACTGCGATCGAGTTTGATGTTAATGTACTCTAAAGATAAAGCATCGGTCTGCTCTGCTAAATTTGAAAGTAAGGGAGTGGGATCGCCTGATTGGAGATCGATTAAAGATGCTTGCTTTTGAGGTAACTAAAGACGCGATCGCTCGTAAAATTGAAATGCAGATATAGCGATGCCTGCCTTCAAAATATATTTTTGCTATTCTCCTAAGTAAAGCTGTGTGAGATAACGTCATGAAAACTCGGAGTTTTACAGTTGTTGTCTATCGGGAAGATGATATGTATGTTGCCGAGTGTCCTGAAGTCGGCACTGTCGATCAGGGAGAAACGATAGAACAGGCAATTGCTAACCTACAAGAAGCTACGAGGCTTTATTTAGAGGAGTTCTCTCTACCTGAAACAACGCCTAGATGACTGCTATAACTCAAGATTAGAAAGTGCAAATTAATAGCTGCCGCAATACAATAATCGAGACAAACATCGTTAGTAAAATTTATGCAAATACAAATCGCTCTTCCAGATGATATCGCTCTTTCTTTAAAGGAAAAATGGGGGAGTTTAGAACGGAAATTATTAGAAATATTGGCGATTGAAGCCTATCGGGAAGGCTCTATCAGTGCGGGTAAAGTGCGAGAGTTGCTGGGTATGTCTACTCGCTTAGAGGTTGATGCGTTTCTGAAAGCTAAGGGAGTAGATTTACATTACGACGAAGCTGACTTAGAAGCCGATCACCAAACCCATGAGCAACTTAGGCAACAAGGTAAGTTAAATGTTTTATGATTGTTGTGTCTGATACTTCGCCAATTTGTTATTTTCTCAACTATACGGTCAGGTACTGATTCCTCAAACTGTTCGACAGGAACTAGCCGATAAAAGATCTCCTACTGTCGTGCAAGCTTGGATCGCTCGATCACCAAAGTGGTTGGTTATTCAAATGGTTGATATTATATCTGATAGCGATCTAGATAATTTAGATCCAGGTGAACAAGCCGCAATTGTTTTGGCAGAGCAACAAAAAGCAGATTTAATTTTAATCGATGATTTGTTGGGACGGCAGATTGCTTTAGCTCGTCAACTTAGCGTTACTGGGTTACTCGGTGTTTTAGATGAGGCAGCTAGACAAAACTTAGTCAATTTTCCAGAGGTGATTTCTCGTTTGCAACAGACCACATTTCGAGCTTAATAAAAACTGATTCAATCGCTTTTGCAGCAGCATAAACAAATAAATAATTAAATAAAGATTGCTTTCTATTTAAACAAAATGGCGATCGCTCTAATCTAAACTTTAAAAAGTGCGATCGCCTTCAATGATATTGATAAAAATAACTTTTAATCTTTAGGATTGAGCCTGCTCGAATCGGCGGTTTACCTCATCCCAATTAACGACATTCCACCAATTGCTGAGATATTCACCGCGATTATTGCGGTAATTGAGATAATAGGCATGCTCCCAAACATCGTTGCCCATAATTGGATATTGCCCATCCATAATGGGGGTGTCTTGGTTAGGAGTAGTCGTAATTTCTAGTTCGTTAGCATCATTGCTAACAAGCCATACCCAGCCACTGCCAAAGCGATCTTTTCCTGCTTGTTCAAACTCTTCCTGAAATTGAGCAAAGCTACCAAAGCTTTGATTGATGGCTTCAGCTATTGCTCCTGTTGGCTCTCCACCGCCATCTGGACTCATAATTTCCCAGAACATAGTATGATTGACATGACCGCCACCATTGTTGCGAACCTTCTCTCGAATATCCTCGGGAACATTATCTAGATCGCGAAGCATGGCTTCTACCGTTTGATTTTGTAGATCGGGATAATTGGCAAGTGCTTCATTAAAATTTTCTACATACGTAGCATGATGTCGATCGTGGTGTAACTCCATGGTTTCGGCATCAATGTAAGGCTCTAGGGCATCGTAAGCATAAGGTAAGGGAGGTAATACTGCAGGAGAAGCGCTCAGTTCTGAGTCGGTAGTCGCTGCTTGAGCTACAGACGGAGATGGTTGTTCCCGTGTCTGTGCCATCGGTTGATAAGCAAAGATAAGTAATGCTAAAAAGCTACAAAGTCCTACAAGAACGAGCGATCCCGCAAAGCGGGTGCTGCCGCACCGCCGCAGCAACGATTTGAGGCGATACTCCCAGTTATTTGTCAGGGTTTTTCTAGAGTAATTATAGTTGCGTGTTCTTTCGCTCATGATTGTTTATTATTGTTGACTAAAAATGAGATTAGCTTTGATTGAGTAATGGTATTATTTGGTCTAAAGTTTTGTAAATTAACCCTCACAATTGGCTGGCGGCGTAAAAATATGAACGCGGCTAGTAGATTATTGGTTATTCGATTAAGTAGTTAGTAAAGCAACTTTTAAATCTCAGTATGAAGAAAAAATGTGATTTAAAAGTGACAAATGTAATCTTGACTTTGAAAGAAAGGAACTGAGACACTCAAGCAAGTTTGCCAAAATTTCGTAAAAATAATAGATAGAACTACATTAAAGGATGACAAATCATGTTTCCGTTTTGGGGTAATCCTTGCTGGGGCAATGAGCCGTCTTCTCGCAAAGAAGATCGGGAACGTAAGCTTAAGTTTCTTAAATCAATGCGAGACGATCTAGAAGCTAAATTGGCGGGACTCAATGCGGCAATTGAAACGATAGAACGTCAAGTTAGTCAAGAAGAAGCCTCGTAATAGTTTAACTCTGAACTCGGGCGTTGCTTGCTGCTGGAATGGTTTTACGGGCTTTCTCAAGTTGTTCTTTCGATCTGAACAAGTTTTGGAGGCTCAGAGCAATCTTCTCATCAGTAGGCAATGCCCGCCTATCTTTTTTTTGAACTTTGTACGGACGTAGAATGCTACGTCCCTACCGAAAATTAATATATATTCAACGTTTCTACCAAAAAAGCCCACTTATCGGCAACTTCGTCGATAATCTTGAGCGTGGGCTTTCCTGCACCGTGTCCGGCTTTAGTTTCGATGCGAATTAAGACGGGATTATCTCCTGCGTGTGCTTCTTGCAAGGCAGCCGCAAATTTAAAACTGTGAGCCGGAACGACGCGATCGTCATGATCGGCAGTAATAATCATGGTTGCCGGATATTTTGTTCCGGGTTTAAGATTGTGCAGGGGAGAATAGGCGTATAGTATCTTAAAATCTTCTTCATTGTCTGGAGTACCATATTCCGAACACCACGCCCAGCCGATTGTAAATTTGTGGAAACGCAACATATCCATTACTCCCACTGCTGGTAAGGCTGCCGCAAATAGTTCCGGACGTTGGGTCATACAAGTACCGACTAATAAACCGCCATTGCTACCTCCACCGATCGCTAATTTGCTAGAAGATGTATAGTTATTGGCTATTAACCATTCTGCAGCAGCGATAAAATCATCGAAAACATTTTGTTTATTAGCTTTCATTCCTGCCTGATGCCATTCTTCCCCATATTCTCCACCACCACGAAGATTAGGAACGGCGTAAACACCACCCATTTCCATCCAGACAAGATTGCTAATAGAAAAACTGGGAGTTAGAGAAGCATTAAACCCACCATAACCGTAGAGATAGGTAGGATTATTACTATCTAGTTTTAATCCTTTTTTATGGGTAATAAACATGGGAATTTTAGTCCCATCTTTGCTGGCATAGAATATTTGTTTTGTTTCATAATCGTCGGGATTAAAATCAACTTCTGGCTGACGAAAAATAGTGCTTTTTCCCGTCACCATGTTGTAGCGATAGATGGTAGATGGAGTTGTAAAGCTAGTAAAAACGTAAAAAGTTTCCGTATCGTATCTTTTACCGTCGAAGCCGCCAACAGAACCGATCCCGGGTAATTCTATTTCGCGAACAAATTGACCGTCCAAAGCAAAAATTTTAACTAGCGATCGCGCATCTTTTAAATAGTCCGCCACAAATTGATTATTAAGTAAGCCAATGCCTTCTAAAGTTTCTTCTGCTTCGGGAATAATTTCTTGCCAATTTTCTTGAGCTGGATTATTAAGAGCGATGGCAATTACCCGACCCCGAGGTGCATCTAAATCCGTCTTTATCCAAAAGCAAGAACCCTCATTATCAATAAAATTGTAATTTGCTTCAAATTCGCTAATTAATTCAATAATTTCTGCCTTTGGATCGTTTAAGTCTTGATAGAAAATTAAGTTTTTAGGATCGGTACCGCGCCAAACGCTAATAATTAAATATCTTCCATCTTCGGTTACAGAACCATCAAAACCCCATTCTTTTTGGTCGGGACGATGATAAATTAAAATATCTTCTGCTTGAGACGTTCCTAATCGATGATAATACAGTTTTTGATAATAGTTAACTTCTTCTAGTTTCGTTTTTTCATTTGGTTCGTCATAGCGACTGTAAAAAAAGCCTCGATTATCTTTTGTCCAAGATGCGCCAGAAAATTTGATCCATTTAAGATGGTCTTCTTTATCTTCTCTCGTTTCTACATCTCTAACTCGATATTCGCTCCAATCCGAGCCAGCCGTAGATAAACCATATGCCATTAATGTACCATCATCGCTGATAGCTAAACTAGATAGAGCAACTGTTCCATCTGCTGACAAAAGATTGGGATCGAATAATTCTTTTGGTTCGTCATCGAGAGAGTTTAGGGTGTAAAGAACACTTTGATTTTGCAAGCCATCGTTTTTAAAATAAAAATAACGGTCTCCTCGCTTAAAAGGAACGCCAAACTTCTCATAATTCCATAACTCAGTCAATCTCTGCCGAATCTTTTCCCTTACTGGTATTTGGGATAAATAAGCGAAGGTAACTTCATTTTGCGCCGCTATCCAAGCTTTAGTTTCTTCAGAGTCAGGGTTTTCTAACCAGCGATAGGGATCTTTTACTTCAATACCATGGTAGCGATCGCTTTGTTCGACTCGATGAGTGCAGGGATAAGAAAGTTGTGGACGAGAAGGTGACATAGTGTGACGTCCTCCCTCACTAATTCAAAAAATATAGTGAGGGCTTCCCAGCGTCACCGCTAGGCATTGCTGCCCTACGCCACTTATCTAGGCAAAATGCCCCCGACAGCCCGACTTGACAGCCGATTTCTTTCCCCCAGAGTCCCTGGGTACTCAGCATTTCTATACCTCGATTACACAATTCTTGAGCCGATGCTACATCTCGGTCGGTTTCGTACAAACACTCAGGACAGAAGTGGATTCTATCCTCTAGCTCGTTTCTAACCTCGATGCGGCAGTTAGGGCAAGTCTGACTGCTGCCTCTGTGGTCAACCTCTCCGACAAAGACATTTCGTTTTTTTCCTACATATTTGAGTATCTGTCGAAACTGACCAAACCCAGCATCAACTGTATGCTTGCCCAAAAATCCTTTTGCCATAATGCGGAAATCTATATCTTCTAAGAAGATTGTATCCGCCATGTCGCAGAGCTTATGCGCTAGCTTGAACTGATAATCTTTTCGACGGAAGGCAATATGATTGTACTGCTTCTCTACTTTAATTCTGGCTTTCTCGTAATTCCTAGAGCGTTTCTTTTTCTTCGACAATCTGCGTTGTAGCACTTTCAGCCGACGGTGCAGAGAAGTGAAGAATTTACGTCTAGGTTCAGAGTAGCCATCACTAGTAGCGCAGTATGATAGCAAGCCAATATCCACCCCAATACAGTGACCGTGAGGTACTGGGTCTGGAATTTGAAGCTCCGACTCGATAGTAACAACCGCAAACCAACCCACGGCTTTCTTGACTACTCTGACTTGCTTGACGATAAAACCTTCAAGTATTGGTCGATGCAGAATAATCGGTAGGTTACCTAGCTTTGGAAGCCTTATCTGCCATCCAGTAATGGGATTGGACTTGAATTGAGGGAAAAGCATCGACTTCATCTGTCCATACTTTTTGTACCTCGGAAAACCGAAGCCTCGTTTGATAAAGAAGTCCCAAGCATCGTGCAGTCTTCTAATATTAGTTTGTAGTACTTGTGATGGAACTGCTTTGAGTCTGGGAAACTCTTTTTTGGCTTTAGGTAGGTTGTTTTGCTGTTGCTGATATCCAGGAAATGGATAGTCTGCTGGCATTACGTATTCTGATTCTAAACTACACCTATCTATGGCACATTTTCGAGAGCTGATGTAGTCTTTTAGCTCTCTCAGTGCATAGTTATAAGATACCCGACAGGTTTCGAGCCACTCTGTTAGTAGCTCTACTTGTTTGGCATCTGGTTTTATCCGATAGGTGTAGTTGAGTATCATACAAATATTTTACTACATTTTTGATTTGCAGTAAATAAAGAAATTTGGGGAGTCCATCTATCCCGCCACCAAATCAGATAGATTATGGTGGGGGAATTATCGCTCCTCCAAACCCCCTCAATTAGTTAAAGTTGTCTATTTAAGGTATTGTCTAGTTTAACGTCATCGTTATAGGTAAACCCGTTGAGACGCAGAATGTTCCTTTTTTAGAGTAATTAACAATCTAATGACGCAAAATAATCCTTTTTTAAAAATAAAAGCAAGAACTATTTTATTGTGGTTGATTTTAAGTATTCCCCTGGTAATTATTTTAGTTTTTTTTATTAGCATGCTCTGGGGGTTGATTTTTTTAAATAATTTAGAAACTCAAACATTCACATTGAACGAGCCACTGATTGTTTTAATTATTCAGTATAGTTGGCTGTATGGATTAATCTGCTTATGGCTGTGGTATCAAATCAAGCGATCGCACCTAAAACTCAATTTTCTTTTCGGGGAAATACCAAATAATTTTCACTGGATAAAACAGTTGTTAATAGTAATCCCAATCTTGTTTTTTTCTTTTGGTTCGGGACAGTTACTTTATTATTTTATCTCTCTCATCAATCCGGACATAGTCAAAAATTTAGCTTCTCAAACATTATTATTAACTCCTCAAGAAACTTCTTATCCACTGACTTATAATTGCCTACAACTTCTTTTTATTATCATTTTTGCTCCTGTAATTGAAGAGCTTCTGTTTCGAGGCATTTTGTTACATCGATGGGCGATTAAGTGGGGATTAGTAACTAGTTTAATAGTTTCTTCTCTATTTTTTGGGGTGCTGCACTTAAATGTGTTTGGCTTATTCAATTTTGGTTTGATAATGGCTTTAATTTATCTTAAAACCCATACATTATTTATTCCTATCGCCATTCATTCCCTTAATAATTTTATTGCTATTATTTTTGAGTTAATTTCATCTTTATTTAACGAGCGAGCAATTGTTAATTCATCAGAAAAAATCGAGTTTACTTGGCGGCTAGGATTACTTGCTATGGGAATATCATTGCCTTGGTTAATTAATTTTTGGCAAAAAAACTGGCCCACTCCGCGTCAAGTTTTACCTTATTTTGCCAATCGAAACCATAGTTAAAAAAGAATAGGGAATAGCTATTCGAGTTCAAAGTTCTTCAAGAATTGATAATGAATAATGGATAATTATCAATTCTCAATTATCCATTGACTCCTTCTTTTGTAAAGTTAGGCATTTATTTTCATGGCTGGTGAGTTTACCTCAGTTTTAGAAACAATAGGAAAAATGCGTGGTTCTCCGGAAGCAACTGATAATTTTACTCTGGTTCCTACTGTTACAGAAATATTAGCAGTTGTTCGTGCGTGCAATCTTTTACCCGAAGCAGTTTCCAAACAGTAACAGTATTCTCGACCTAAAAATTGCCGTTCTTTGACTACTACTACTGAATTTTCATCGGGAGTCAGGATAAGATCTTCTTGACGCAACATTAACTCAGCAGTATCAGCGTCATGAGAGATAGTTGAAATAGGTATTTCTAAATCTCCAATTTCTGTCGTCCATAGTTTTCCTTTTCGCTTTGCCAAAAGAAAATTTGCCTGTGTCACAAACTCTGCCACAAAACGAGAAGCTGGTTGACTATAGATTTCCTCTGGCGTTCCAATCTGTTCTAATCTTCCCTGACGCATTACGCCTATTTGGTCAGAGATAGATAAAGCTTCTTCTTGATCGTGAGTAACAAAAATAGCTGAGGTTCCCGCAGCTTTTAAAATACAACGCACTTCTTCTCTGAGTCGATTACGCACTTGAACATCTAGATTACTCAGAGGTTCGTCGAGTAAAATTAGAGCAGGTTGAGGTGCTAAAGCTCTTGCTAAAGCTATCCGTTGTTGTTGACCCCCAGATAGTTCGTGAGGATAGCGTTTTTCGAGTCCGGCAAGTCCTACTAAGCTAAGTATCTCTGCTACCCGTTGCTTAATTTGTTTTTCCGATTTGCTACTTTTCCTCAATCCAAAAGCGATATTGTCAGCAACAGTCAAATGGGGAAAAAGAGCATAATCTTGAAAGACCATTCCAGTGTTGCGTTTTTCGGGAGGAAGCCAACGACCATTGCCACTTACTAACTGTCCGGCTAATTCTACCGTTCCTTTCGACAAGCGTTCGAATCCAGCAATAATTCTCAAAAGTGTAGTTTTCCCACAACCAGAAGGACCGAGTAATCCCAGTAATTCTCCTTGCTTTAGTATTAAGCTTACGCGATCGACTGCAGGAACAGTAGTGTCGGTAAATATTTTTGTAACGTCTTCTACTTGCAGAATTGTTGGTTGTGTCATCTAGTTCGTTTGGATTGAGGTTGAGTTCTAAATTAAGAGTTTTTTAAGCAAGTAAATTAGATATACTCATGCAAACTGTTCTAAACTTATCCTCAAAGTTTATAGGAATAGTTCTCAACAATTTTGCTCTAATTCACCATTATATATTATTAGATAGCAATGATAAATAAGAATAATAGTCAAAAATCAAATATTTTTTTGTATCGATAAAGTTAGAAATTGCTGATGAGCTTGTTAATAGATGTTATCCTAAGTCCCCAAGGTGCAGAGTATCGAGCAATCCGTCGTGCTTTAAATCAAATTAATTCCTATCAGTTCAAAATATTACCTATTCCTATGGGGGTCAATTCTTTAACTGACTATTTACAAGGAAAACGGATTGAGGAAATTTGTCAGACAAACCAACCGAAGGTTTTAATTATGGGTTTATGCGGTAGTTTATCTCCTCAATATGATATCGGCAATGCAGTAATTTATCAAGATTGCATTTATTTGACACCAGAAAAACAAATTAGCAGCACAGATACTTACCTGACAAATTATATCTATCAAAAGCTAAGCCAAAAAGTTTCATTAGTGACTGGTTTAACTAGCGATCGCCTTATTTTCTCTATTGCAGAAAAATGGCAATTAGGTCAATTAACTAAGGCTAGTGTCATAGACATGGAAGGGTTTGCCGCTCTTGAGATTCTACAACAACAAGGTATAGCGGTAGCTATGCTTAGAGTAGTTAGCGATAACTCCAGACACGATATCCCCGATCTTAACCAGGCGATCGCCACTGACGGTAGGCTTCAACCCTTACCTGCAGCATTCGCCATGGTCAAACAGCCTATAGCTGCGGCAAGATTAATCAAAGGTGCATTGCAGGGACTAACAGCATTGCAACAAATTACTATGGAATTGTTTAGAGAATAGGCTTTTACAGTTATCAGTCATCAGTTATTTAGTGAAGAAGTAATGGATAATTAATAATTATCAATTCTCAATTTTTAATTATCAATTATTGACTGTTCTCTATTCACTGAGAATAAACTCTTCCTTTCCAAGCGCCGCCTTTTCCTTGCCAGTATTTTAGAGCAGAATCGATAGTCATCAAAGTGTAGAGAAAAGCGATCGCGGGTAAACAAACTGCCCAAAGAGGTGACATTTGATATAACCTGACAGTGGGTAAATAAGCTAGGCTCATCAGCAACCAAGTTAGTAAGCCGATCGAGGTTAATAGCCCGTTTGCCATTATAATACCTGCTAATAAACTAAGAGGAGCTGCTAAATAGACTAAACTCATGGCTAATACTGTTCCCATTAGCAACCAGGGAGAATAGTTAAGCTGAGAGTAGGCAGTCCGCGTTACCATATCCCAAATAGTCTGGAGAGAATCATAGGGTCTTAAACTGCGGGTTGATTCTGTCAATCCCAGCCAAATTGGATTTGACTGGTTATCTTTATATTCGGAACTTTTAATAGCTCGAGCGAGAGCGCAATCATCAATTAAAGCTTGACGTACTACTCCAATTCCCCCAATCCTTTCCAAAGCCTGACGACGAAGTAAAATACATCCTCCTGCCGCCGCCGCCGTTTTTTTGTAGGGATTATTTACCCAAGGAAAAGGATAGAGTTTCTGGAAAAAAAAGACAAAAGCGGGAATTAATAATTTTTCCCAAAAATTCTGACATCGAAGCAACACCATCAAAGAAACTAAATCTAAATTGTCCCTTTCTGCTTTAGCTACTAATCGACATAAATTCTTGTTGCCATGTTCGATATCGGCATCGGTGAGGAGAAAATAATCTGGTGTTTGTTGGCTAGCATAGCGAATACCTTGTTCGATCGCCCACAGTTTTCCCGTCCAACCAGTTGGTAAAGGTTCGCCGGAAATAACAGTTAGTTTTTCGGTTTGCTCTAATTGTTCGGCTATTTCGCGAGTTACTTTAGCCGTTCCATCCGTACTGCGATCGTCAATGAGAACTATAGAAAAAATCCCTGGATAATCTTGCGTGAGGAGCGATCGCAAAGCCGTAGGCAATAAATCCGCTTCATTGCGTGCTGGAATTATGGCATATACTGAAGGGTAAGATTCTAATTTCTTTTCTTGCCGTTCTAGTTTTCGATCTGCTCGCCAAAACTGTCCCCAAAAAAGCAATAAAAATATCCAGATAGTTAAAGATAGAAAAGCGATCGCCAAAAAAGCCATAAGTTTACAAAAGTGACAACTAGAGAAAAACTAGAATAGTCCGCTCGCGATAGACAAATTCCTACTATTGCGATCGCCTCAGTAAGATCACTTGATTTTAACAAAATCCTGCAACTCTAAACCTGCAAGGTTTCCAGAATTTTAGGTGCGATCGAACTGTTCAGACTTGAACAAGCTCGGGTTCTAAAGAACAAGCTTGTACCTCTCGACGTGACACGATTCGCAACTCATGGGGGTAGTGAGGACGATGATCGTCCACCAACCAAATAGGAGGTACCATCATGGCTTCATAAAAGTCAATCCTATGCAAGACTCCAGGTTGTGCTTTTAATTCCACAATGGAACCCGGTAAATATTCAAATGCTTCGTCCCAATCGATTTCTGTGTCAAAGTCCATAACCCTACATTATTATCATTTGTTACAATCCCTCTAGGATGATGCCAAGCGAACTGCAAGGCGATTCATACTGGCTCAGACTTTCCGACTTTAGTCACGGATTACTCTTCTAAAGACCGTCGGTCAACAGTAGAAATTACTTCTATTCAGCAGCACTTCACCATAATCTGGAACCCAAGCAACCCAAGTGTCAACGGATTCCTGACACAACAGCAATGCTTTGTCAGAACTATACTCACTAGGAAGAACGAGCAGCTTAACCCAAGAGTCGCGATTATAAGTAATGTGACAAACAGGATTCCAGGTTAGCGTGGTTTTATCCCGAGTCTCTGGCACTAATGGACAGGTAGGATAAGTGGTTTGAAGTAGCATTGTCTGCCTCCGACTTGCTGAAGAGAATTGCGGTTGAGTCCAAGGTACTCCGCCCTTGCAGGGCGGAGCCTGCTTGGACTTCGTCAACCCACCCTGCTAAAACCAGTGCTAAACCAAGGCAGGTTATTTATTAATTTCTGTATCTAATGTTACAATTTTATTGTTTAACTAATCTATTTATTTTGTATAAGTTTACAAATCCTGACATTAGTCAACTACCCCGACCCGCTAAAGCTGAGGTCGGGACTTGCTAGTCCCAGCTAGTAACTAAGAGTTGCACTATCAGCATGAGCCTAATTGTGGTAAGCACTTCCAGTTACTTTCCTCGACTGGATTATCTGCAAGGCTACTGGGAGTAGCCGCCTGACGGTCGCTCAAATCATTGGGAGGATACCTCCCAATGTGGGACCTCAAGAAGGGACATCTTCAATTAGGTGCTGGAAGGAACAAACAGCTAATTTAGGGGAACCAAGGGATTAGGGTATTTGGGAAATAGGGAAATAGGGAACAATTTGAAGGTTTTGGACTATAGTTCACCGACCCCTTGCTATGCAGAAGAAGCGGATTTTTCGTTCCCATCAGTTAATCTGATAATTATAGCGATCGCGAGTAAAGGTTTGACTTCTCCCCTAGTTGAAGCAAGGGGATTCTAATAAGGAGGCTTCAGAATTGGCTAAAGCCGAATTCTTCCGCGCTGTTTCTTGATTAGCTGACCAAAGATTAACTCTTTGGGGACGAGTCAAAACGCCCCTAGACACTCCACTTAGGTCTATGCCCAGTGTTATGCTTACTTTGCGGATGATGTTCCCTGCCGAGTTCGCATCCGCATTGACGTACCAGTTATCTGCGGTTCTATATAAACCACGCTTCGTTCTTTTTCCCGACGGTTTCCAATCTTTGGGTTTTTCACCATAAATAGGTAGACTGTCTGCGTCTAAAAACGAAGCTTTGCTGGTATAACTTTCCTCAGTTTCAATAAACTGAATTCCGTATTCGAGACAGAGTTGGTCTATTCTGTCTTTTAATCTCGCTGTTGGTATTGGTACAAATTCAGAGTTATTTTTCTTGCCTAGTTCTATCTCTTTCTTGTTGCCTTTATTCCAACCAAAAACAATTGTTCCAATTCGATTTTCTAAGCAGTGGTTAATAACGAGACGGGCAGCCTTATTGATCCCATCGCGAACTTGTCTGTTTCTTTTCTCGGTGATAGCTGCCAGCTTATTACTCCAAAAACTCTGTGGCTTTCCATAAATAATTGTCGAGACTTGCTTGTTATACCAGCGATTCATCGACTTAATCTGCTTGCCATCGATAATCAAGCTGGTGCCTACATTAGAAACGCAAGTTAGCCAATTATTTAATCCTGGGTCGATACCAAGCACATACGGTTTATCTACAACCGAAGTTTGTATTTTTTTCTTGTGTTAAACTAAGTGATTCCCTTACGGGAACCGCTCGTCTTCAAAACCGTGCGTGAGACTTTCACCTCACACGGCTCCTCAGTGTTTTGACCTCTTTCATAGAAACTTCCAACATAGGATTTATTATCTTCTGCTGTTTTCTCGTCATGACAATGTCTGTGTAGTAGCTGCCAGTTTTTGTATTCATCTTTTCCACCCTGAGAGCGTGGGATGATGTGGTCTACTTCTACTAGGTCATCGGATTTTATATACAATCCGCAGTGGGTACATTTTCCTTTTTGCCCTTTTAAGAGTCCTGCAACTCTTGTGGGCGTTTCTGGGTGATTTCCCCTCCTGGTACTCCAATAAGCCCAATCGCCGTTGTAGGGGCTTGCATTTCCTTTCACTTTTATGTGTCTGGTTATGGGTGTTTTGTCGTGTTTACCAAGGTAGTAGGATTTTTCCCCTATCTTTGTGGCAAACGCCCAGTTACTTTTATCTGTGACTGACCAATATTTGTTGGTTAACCACGAAGAAGTTTTGTTTGGGTGTCGTCTTTTGCACCATGCCCTTAACTGGCTAAATAGATTGTTGTCGCAGTCATGGAATACTTCCTTACTGACTACGCTGGAATAGTAGTTGCTCCATCCTTTAATCACCGGATTCAGTTTGGCTATAAGTTCCTCCTGTTTGGCGGCTTTAAGCATGGAGACTAATTTTCCCAACTCTCTGTTATGGAGCTTGATTTTCTCTGCGCTTGGCTTGATGAGTGTTATGAATCCAACTGGAGTTCCTTTAGTGGATACTGCCGATTTTGTTTTCCCTTTTGGGTATTGCCTAACGTTAAAACCAAGGAAATTGAATCCAGGGTTTTGTTCATTATGCTCTACCAATGTATGGATAACTTTGGTCTTCTTATCACTCATTTCCAGTCCAATTTCCTCTAACCATTCTGTGACTACTTGTTTGATTCTGTTTATCACATCTAACTCTGGGTGCAGAACCACAAAGTCATCTGCGTAACGGACTGTTGTTAGAGATGCAACGTTGGCGCGTTTTCCCCCCGGTAGGCTTTCCATGAATTGGTTTAGCCTGTGTTCTAATCCATGCAGGGCTATATTTGCCAGTAGTGGCGAAATCACTCCGCCTTGTGGGGTTCCTTCATGGGTGGGGAACATCTCTTTACCGTCCATTACTCCGGCTTTAAGCCATCTTTTCACGAGTCGTCTTAATGTCGGGAATGTGTTCAGTTTCTTGAGTAGTACATTGTGGTTGATGCGGTCAAAGCATTTTGCAATATCAGCGTCTAACACATATTTTGCTTTAGCTCTGATACTAGCGAATATTGCTCCTATTGCATCTTGGGCTGCTCGATTAAACTCAGCAAGGCTGTCACCAGCCCTGCTGGTCTTCAAAACCGGACGTGAAAGGTTACCTTCATCCGGCTCCTCAGTAATCTGGTGCTTGTCAAACATACCGTTTCAAACTGCCATCTTGA
>JADEWQ010000118.1 GCA_015207585.1 Pleurocapsales cyanobacterium LEGE 06147
GGCCCGTTCAGTCATGCCTTACATTTTATCACGAAATCTGTAAACATTATTATGGAGGACTCGGCATTCCTCTCGCCGCTAACCCTCGACGGGTATAGCGGGAGTCTCCTGCCGAGAAACTAGATGATCGTACCAGAAACGATATATAGTTTCTCCCAATCGATCGAGAACCTAAGTTGGCAGTCTCGCCGTTTTGACTGGGTAATCTCTTAATTGATAATAGGTGTCGTTCCTAACAAAGATGGTAGTGCAGTAGCCGCTAGCACTATTCCAATAATAATAATCACGACTAGCATCATTCTAGGAAAGCCATTTCTTTTGATTCCAAACAACCTACCTCTTCGTAAGAAGATTTCATACATTGTCAAATAATGAAATGATTTTGCTTCTAAAGTCGGAGTGTACTAGTACCGCTGCGCGGAAGTCAAAAGGCACGCATGCAAAAGTCTTATGAAATAAGCGTTTTATTCATTTTGAATGGTAGCTTTATTTTCGCCGGGCTGCACTAGTAAGTTTATTGATTTGGAGTGAGGGGATATATTAAGGAAAGTTATGCCAAACTAACCACAATAGTAATGCTCAACTACTTAAAAAAAATATTTATGTAACTTATATTTTTGGCGATCGCTAATTTTTAAGAGTCAAAGTTTATATCTTTTACAGAATCTGGGTTTGAGGTTCAGTCAATAATCTATCTAACTAATACCTAACACTTAATACTTAATACCTAATGACTGACACTTTTTCCAATCAATGGCAATTTTATATCGATCGCGGCGGTACTTTTACCGATATCGTGGCGAAAACTCCCGCAGGGAAAATTATCGTACACAAGTTGTTATCGGAAAATCCAGAAAGATATCGAGATGCACCAGTCCAGGGAATTAGGGAGGTTTTGGGCATTGGCGCAGATACACCTATCCCTGCCGAGCAAATTGAAGTGGTCAAGATGGGAACGACAGTAGCTACTAATGCTCTGTTGGAAAGAAAAGGCGATCGCACCGTTTTAGTTATTACTAAAGGATTTAAAGATGCTCTACGCATCGGGTACCAAAACCGTCCCGATATCTTTGCTCGCCAGATAATTCTACCAGAAATGCTTTACGAGCAGGTTATCGAAGTCGCGGAACGCTACAACGCTCGGGGGGAAGAATTAATTTCCGTTAATACCGAACGAGTCCGTCAAGATTTACAAGCTGCTTATGATGCTGGCATTCGTAGTTGCGCCATTGTCTTGATGCATGGCTATCGCTACCCGAAACACGAAAGGGAAGTAGCCACCATAGCATGGAATCTTGGATTCTCTCAAGTTTCAGTATCTCACAAAGTCAACCCCTTGATGAAATTAATTAGTCGGGGAGATACTACTGTAGTCGATGCTTATTTATCTCCCATTCTCGATCGCTATGTAGAGCGAGTTTCGGGTCAACTTAATGGAGGAAATAAAAGCGATCGAAACCCTGTCAGACTGATGTTCATGCAGTCTAACGGTGGACTGGCAGATGCTAGTTTATTTCACGGTAAAGATAGTATTCTTTCTGGTCCGGCTGGGGGCGTTGTTGGTGCGGTTAAAACTTGTCAAATGGCAGGTTTTCACAAAATTATTGGCTTTGATATGGGGGGTACGTCCACCGATGTCAGTCATTATGCGGGGGAATACGAACGCAGTTTTGAAACCGAAGTAGCTGGCGTACGTCTGCGTGCCCCAATGATGTCCATTCATACGGTGGCGGCTGGGGGCGGTTCTATCCTTCAATTTGATGGCGCGAGATATCGAGTCGGACCTGAATCTGCAGGTGCCAATCCAGGTCCGGCTGCTTACGGTCGAGGAGGACCCTTAACCGTAACCGATGCCAATGTCATGGTAGGAAAATTGCAACCAGAATTTTTTCCCAAACTATTTGGTCCCAACGCCGATCTACCGCTTAACAAAGAGATAGTTATCGAAAAATTTAGGCAAATGGCAAGAGAAATTGGCGATGACCGCACGCCAGAACAAGTAGCGGCTGGTTTTTTAGCGATCGCCGTGCAAAACATGGCAAACGCCATCAAAAAAATCTCTCTTCAGAGAGGTTATGACGTTTCCGAATATACTCTTTGTTGTTTCGGTGCAGCTGGAGGACAGCACGCCTGTTTAATTGCCGATGTTTTGGGCATCAAACAAATATTTATTCATCCCTATGCGGGAGTTTTATCTGCCTATGGCATCGGTTTAGCCGATATCAGAATATTACGCGAAAAAGCGATCGAAGCTCATTTAACGGAAGAATTAATTCCTCAATTAGAACGGCAGCTACAAGAATTAATCATCGAATGCCAAGCAGAATTAAAGGAACAGCAAACTAGGGATAGGGGAGAAATTGCCATTCTGCGCAAGGTGCATCTTAAATACGAAGGAACCGATGCTTCTTTAATTGTCAATTTTGACGATGTAACCAAAATGAGGCAACAGTTCGAACAGATTCACCAACAGCGTTACGGCTTTGTTGCCGAAAATAAAAAATTAATCGTAGAAGAAGTTTCCGCAGAGTTAATCTGTCCTACTAATACCTCGGAAGAACCGATAATTAAACGCACCACCCATAATCCGCCTCAATCGGTAGCAACGGTACAGATGTATGCAGCTAATAGTTGGCACGATACCCCCGTCTTTAAACGAGAAGACTTACAATCAGGAGATATTATTCCCAGTCCGGCAATAATTATCGAACCGACAGGAACAAATGTAATCGAACTGGGTTGGCAAGCAGAAGTTACGGATAGAAATCATTTAATTTTAAACAGAATTCAAACTTCAGTAGAAACGTTTGGTCAAAACCCATTACAGAATTCAGAAGTTTTGAATCCAATATCTCCCGATCCAGTCATGCTGGAAATCTTTAATAATCTCTTCCGTTCCATCGCCGAACAGATGGGAACGACGCTGCAAAACACCAGTTATTCAGTCAATATTAAGGAACGGTTGGACTTTTCTTGTGCTATTTTTGACCGAGAAGGACATTTAGTAGCCAATGCGCCACACATTCCCGTACATTTGGGTTCGATGAGTGAAAGCGTTCGCAGTTTAATTGCTGCCAAAGGCGATACTCTCAAACCAGGGGATGTTTACATGCAAAATAATCCCTACAACGGCGGTACCCATTTACCAGACGTTACGGTTATAACTCCAGTATTCTCTCCCCATCAAAAAGACGAAGCAACAAATAAACAAGAAGAGACGAAGATACGCAAGATCTCCCCGTCTCCCCGTCTCCCTGTCTCCCCCTCCCCCCATCTCCCCATCTTCTACGTCGCCTCCCGGGGACATCATGCAGACATTGGCGGTATTACTCCTGGTTCCATGCCTCCAGAGAGTAAAACCATAGAAGAAGAAGGAATATTAATAGATCATTTTCAGTTAGTTGAAGGAGGACATTTCCGCGAAAAAGAATTAATAGAATTGCTAAAGAGTGCCAAATATCCTGTCCGCAATGAAGTACAAAATATCGCAGACTTGCAAGCACAAATTGCTGCCAATGAAAAGGGAGTGCAAGAGTTGCACCGCATGGTAGAATACTACGGTTTAGAAACCGTACAGGCTTATATGGGTTTCGTGCAGGATAATGCAGAGGAAGCTGTCAGAAGAGTAATAGATGTTCTCAAAGATGGTAATTTTAGTCTTAAATTAGATAACGACGGCAAAATTAAAGTTGCTATTACCATTAACCGAGACAAACGCAGTACCAAAATAGATTTTACTGGTACGTCACCTCAGTTAGATAACAATTTTAATGCTCCGGTAGCGGTAACCAAAGCAGCAGTTTTATATGTCTTCCGTACTTTGGTAGATGATGATATTCCCCTCAATTATGGCTGTCTCAAACCTTTAGAGATGTTAATTCCCGAAGGCTGTATGCTAAATCCCCGTTATCCGGCAGCAGTAGTAGCAGGAAATGTAGAAACTTCCCAAAACATTACCGACTGTCTGTATGGTGCATTGGGTGTAATGGCAGCCTCCCAGGGAACGATGAATAACTTTACTTTCGGTAACGATAAATATCAGTATTATGAAACAATCTGCGGCGGTTCTGGTGCGGGAGAAAATTTTAACGGTATCGATGCAGTGCATACCCACATGACCAATTCTCGACTTACCGATCCGGAAGTTTTGGAATGGCGATTTCCAGTATTATTAGAAAGCTTTAGCATTCGTTCTCATAGTGGCGGACGAGGAAAGTATTCTGGCGGTAATGGAGTAATTAGAAAAGTTCGCTTTTTAGAACCAATGACAGCAGGAATCTTATCCAGCCGTCGAATTATTCCTTCTTTTGGTTTAAATGGTGGCGAAGCAGGTGCGGTTGGTAAAAATTATGTGCAAAGACAAAATGGAACTGTAGAAGAATTAGGCAGTACTGCTGTTGTCGAGATGCAACCAGGAGATACGTTTGTCATTGAAACTCCAGGCGGTGGTGGTTACGGTATGGAGGATTAATATAGCCATCTTATTTGAGATAAAGTGTTAGGTGTTAGAAGTTTTCAGAAATAATAAGACTTACGGCAGTTTTGTTAAAAATTGATTTAATCTAGAAAAAAGGTTTTTGATAATAATGTATTGGTTTGGTTGTCTAGTAAATTGCGATCGCCAATGATTTTAGATGAATTTATTCAATTAAACCAACAACAAGCCAAATGTCCGGCTTATTTTTCTCCTGCTTTGCAAGCATTATGGTACGATTACCGAGAAGATTGGCATAAAGCTCACGAAATAGTCCAAAATGCCAGTGATGCCGATAGTGCTTGGGTACACGCTTATCTACATCGCAAAGAAGGGGATTTAAGCAATGCACGTTATTGGTATCGACGCAGCAATCATCCAGAATTCCAAGGAAGTTTACAGCAAGAATGGGAGCAAATCGCGCAAACTTTACTGACAAAAATCTAGAGCGATAAATACTTTATGCAATATTTAATTGAAGCAGAAGAAATTAGAGCCGCGATCGCTCACTATGCTCGAGCAAAAACTCTTTGGTTAGATACAGAAGTTGCCGACTACAATACCAAGAAACCTCGCTTATCTTTAATTCAAATTTTAGATGATTCGACCGATCTTTGGGGAGAAAAAGTAGTTATCTTAGATGTTTTAGATCGACCGGAATTAATCGATGATTTTATCGGTAAAATTATGATTAATTATGGTATAGAAAAAGTATTTCATAATGCCATATACGATCTGAATTTTCTGGGTAAACGACAAGCAAAAAAAGTTACTTGTACTCTCAAAATAGTGCAAGATATTCCCTATTACCTCGTACCAATTCCCAATCGAAAACTTAAAACTTTAGCCGAACAACTGTGTCATTTTCCACCAATTGCTAAAGAAGAACAAGGAGGGGATTGGGGAAAACGCCCCCTCAGCGCAAAACAATTAGAATATGCCAAGATGGATCCAGTTTATGTGGCAGCCATTCACCATCGCCTCCTACAATTACAACAGCTAGTCAAACCCAACCCAGAAACTGAGAATATTGCTGTTTTAACTAGAAGATATTGGCAAATCGAGCATCAATGGAAACAACTAGATACAGAGATTAAACATCTCAAAGAACGTCTCAAAAGAGCGATGGAATATCAGGAAATTACAGCAACATCTGGATTTAAACTATCTAGTCAAAAACGTACTACTAAAAAAGTTGCTTTAAAAGAATTAGCTGAAGCTATCCAGACTACAGATTTAGATATCGATTTTTCTGTTACTTTAACCAAAGAACTACAAGAACAACTAGCAGAAATAATAGAACAATTGCCAGTAGAAGAGGATACAAAGAACATTTGGCAATTAAGAGTGACAGAATTAGATGATTTTGAGGAAGAAGATATTCCTTTCTGAAAAAGCAATAGTGACAACAAAACAATAGACAAGAAAGATAAAGAAGTGAATGAAATTAATTCTTCGCCAAGCCACAGAAAAAGATCTTGCTTGGATGGAAAGTCTTCATACAGAAAATATGAAAGGTTATGTGGAGCGAGTGTATCCATGGAATCCCATCTTATTTCGTAAAAATTTTCAAGCTCGGGAGTATAAAGTAATTGAATTTAAAGCAATATTTATTGACGACGGACTTCAATGGTGTGAAATAATTCGTTTTCCAGTCTCCACCTTTGCGTGAGGTAAAAAAATAAATAATAATAGCAAGAAAGACATGACATATTTATTGGTAGTAAGTTAAAAAAAGATATACAAATTGAGCAAAAAATAGTCTATGGCTTCAGAAAGGTTTCGTCATCAACTACGTGAAGAAGTCGAACAATGGCGAACTGAAGGATTAATTACATCAGAACTATACGAACAATTAACGCATCGCTATCAATTAAATGAACTAGACAGAGTAGCTCGTAACCGCTTTGTAATAATTTTACTGGGCTTGGGTGCTATTCTTATTGGCTTAGCTTTAATTACTTTTGTCGCCGCCAACTGGCAAGTTTGGTCGAGAACATTTAAGGTATTTTTACTACTTAGTTTGTTCGTAGTAGTTAATAGTATCGGTTTTTATCTGTGGCGCATTGGTGGCGATCGCTGGCAGATGCGCTTGGGACAAGTATGACTTCTGTTGGGAGGATTAATTCTTGGGGCTAATCTGGCACTAATGTCCCAAATGTTTCACCAGAGTGGTTCGGTAGATCGACTCTATCTAGTTTGGGGTTTGGGCGTACTCGCCATGGCATATAATCTGCGGTTGACGTCCTTGGGAATTTTAGCTGTTATGCTCACAGCAGTAGGTTATTGGTTAGGCGCGTTAGATTTATGGGGAATTAATACGCAGTGGTGGACTGTATTTGGGCACATCCTGCTGCATATGCCTTTGTTGGCGAGTTTACTCTTCATTCCTTTAGCTTACTACTGTCGCTCTCCCTGGCTATTTGGGCTGAGTATCGTTTTGGCGATCGCCACTATCGTTTTTAGATTTGGTATTCAATTTCAAGAGGAGCGAGCGGTGACAATTTGCAGTTTCCATTTATCCCAGTTTGACAGTCTCTCCCATAATTTGATGTCTTTGTTACTCCAGGTTGACGAAGGCGCAGATTTATTTTTTCCAGAAGCAGATGCTTTAGGGCGATCGTCTTTAACCTTAGAGAGAATTGGTGAAATCCTCACAGTGTTTGGTTTGAGAATTTTGGCGGCATTAGCAGTTCTGATTGTGGGAAATTGGATTGCCAAGAGGATTCGCAGTCTAACTATGGGATTGCTCGATCGACGCGAGGTAGATGCCACTGTTACGGGATTTGTCTCTAATCTTTCCTACTATGCTATTCTTACATTTGTAGTTATTGCTGCACTGGGTCAATTAGGGGTTGTAAACAGTTGCCATAATTCCTGAACAAACCTATACATTTTTATACTTATCTATCTTCTGAGCAAGAGAGCGAATATAAGACCTGACTACATCAGTCTGTGTTCTTTTTTCTTGCTCGCAGAAGTCTTTTAATATCTATGCCTCTTTGTCTGTAATCTCTACAGTTAAAGGTTTGCTCATAGTTTGATATACTGGATTATTCAGTGTTATCATAGCATTTATGAGACAAGTAGAAAAGCAGGTAATTAAGAAATCTAATAAGTTGTGGCCAGAAATAGATGACTTAGCTTTCAAGTCTAAGAATCTATTCAACCTTGCTAATTATGAGTATCGGCAATATTACTTTGCTAATGGTAAAACTATGGGATTACCTGCCCTTGACCAAAAGGTAAAGAATACTGACGTTTATCGTGCTTTACCCACTAAAGTCTCAAAGCAGATGATTAAGAACCTGACAGAAATTTGGACTGGATATGTTAATGCACACAAAGATTGGGAAAAAAACCCACATAAATATCTAGGTGAGCCAAGAATACCCAAATACAAAAACAAGACAAAAGGCAGAAACCTATTAATCTATCCCGACGAGTCGGTCTATAAGAAGACTCTAAAGATAGGTATTTGTCATTTGTCTATGTCTAATATCAAAGTCCCTACTTCAATTGAGAAGATAGACCAAGTTCGAATAGTTGTAGCAAAAAAGTGTATTAAGAATAATTAATGAGTTGAGAAAAATTTGAGGAAAAAGAACTAAATGACAGTTTGGATAGCAATTAGTTACCCATTTTGCCAATCAACAGATGTAGTGAAGAATGGGAAATCGACACAAGAAAACAACGCTATCGCTGTCGCAATCAAGAATGTCCTCGCTCTAGTTTTATAAGAGATTATACTCATCATGCTTATAAGCCAGAAGTCAAGGAAAAAATTAGTGAGATGGTAATTAATGGCAGTGGCATAAGAGATACAGCTAGAGTTCTTTCTATTAGCACTCACACAGTTATGAAAGAATTAAAAAAAAAGAATCTTTAATTGAATCAGTGAATCATCAATGGTTGAAACAAAGAAATAATCAAGAGCTAAAAGTGATACTTCAAAAAGTAGAAGTAGATGAAATGGAAAGCTGCGTGGGAAAGAAAAGTTATCAAAGATGGCTTTGGCACGCCATTGACCATAAAACAGGAACAATCTTAGCTTTTGTGTTGGGAAGAAGACAAGATCGAGTATTTCTCAAACTCAAAAAATTGTTGAAACCATTTGGAATTACTAAGTTTTATACTGATAAATTAAAAACTTACGAGCGTCATTTATCTAAACAAGAAAGAATAGTGAGTAAGTTTAAAATGCAAAAAATAGAGCGAAAGCATTTAACATTACGGACGAGAATTAAAAGATTACAGCGCAAAACTATTTGTTTTTCTAAAATAGTTTCCCTGCACGATTTAGTTATTGGACTGTATATTAACAAGTACGAATTCGGGATAAAAATTTAGTTATTTCAACATCTTTGCTACACTACCTAGTTCGTTGGCGGTTACATCTCGTTATTTCCATGTGCAGCCAAGTGAGTGTACGAGTAAGTTTATCGATCTGGATTAGTGGGGGCGAGCGACTTTTTCTACTAAATAGTCCAATTCTCTAACTTCAAACCAACAATTCTCTGATAATGACGAATATTATTAGTAACTAAAATCAAATCTTCGGTTATGGCGACGCTAGCAATCAGTAGATCGAAATCTGCTACGGGTGTTCCTGCTTGACGCAATTTAGCTTTTAGTTGACCAAATTTTTTCAATGTTTCATTACTCAATGATATGACAGGAAGCGATTGAATAAAAGTTTCCGCAGTGATTAAATTTTTCTCAATTTTACTTGAGTTATATGCCCCAAAGTATAATTCCGAAACTGTAATGGAGCAGATGGCTATTTCACTTTGATCTAGTTGGTTAATTTTCTCTCTGACTTCATTTCTTCCTTTGAGCCAGTAAATACAAATATCAGTATCCAGTAAATATTTCACGGTTACAACGAACTATAACTGGTATTTCGGCTCTCATAAATTTCCTCGATCATTTCTTGTTCTGTCTTATCATCTTCCCAAGCCCCAAAAGTTTCAGCTAATAATTGTCTATCGTTTTTTTGAGAAATCATCATTTCTCTTTGGACAGTCTTTTTGGCAATATTTTCAATCAATTGCTCTAACTCCAATAAGGTTAAATCGCCAATAGTTTGCCTGGAATATGGTTGATTAGTCATAGCATTTATAGCAGCTTTAATTAAAATTATCTTCTTTAATTATCTCAAATATTCTCACTTTTCTTACTTTTCCCCAATTAGGTGTAATAACTCCCGTACAGACACATCTCGATCGATAGATACATCAGTTATCTGTTCAATGATGCGATCGCGCCTATCCTCCATCCCCAATATCTGACTCGTACTACCCCGACCAAATTTATAAGCAATCCTGGTTACTTCCCGTTGCTGCTCCAATGTCTCCAACTGAGATGAGAGTAACCTGTGTCTGCGGTTCGCTGCTTCATAATCTAGCAGTAGCCGCAAAACCTTATCCCCTACTCTCACCTTCTCTTCTTCCTGCTGTCGTTCTAACTCTGCCTTAGCTGCCAGTAAATCTGCTGTCTTGATTTCGAGGTCGGCGATCGCTAATCTATCTCTTTGAACATCACCACCGCCGAAGAGGTTTTGGAGCAACTTCACTGGGTCTAAAGTGACATAATTAGTCCAGGTTTTTTTCTGGCTGTAGGCAATGCGATCTTCCATCAACTCTAATCGCTGGTCAATTAGAGCAATCTTTTCATCTAGTTTCTTGAGTTTATTGGAAGAGGCGATCGCTCTATTGGTTAACTCGTTTACACACTCATTACTGCTATCGAGACAGGGAAGAGAAAGAGCAGGGGGTGCAGAGGGTGCAGAGGAGGCGGAGGGAGCAATTTCTTCCCCTGCTTCCCTAGCGAAGCGGTGCTTCCCCTGCTCCATTCCCGACCATAAGAGTGACGGAGGCTGTGAGCGAACCATCTGGGGATTGACCGAGCCAACGAATACGCCTAACAGTACCAGAGTAGGGAGCTTTAACTTGTGCCAGAGAAGCGATCGCCCTTGGCGCAGCTCCGCTGAGCGCATTTTCCACATCATTTAATCTTGCCTGTAATTGAGATACTTGAAACTCTCTATCTGCCAGTCTTTGTTCGTATTCTGCTAGCTGCCGTTGATAGTTCAATCTGGACTGGTTCATCTGTTCTATCCGTTGGGCTTCGGTGACGGATGCCTGGTATTCTTGGTATTTCCTGTTGTCCTTGGCACTCTGAAGTTTACCCATCGCTAGTTGGTAATCTCTGACTGCTGCGGTGTGGTTGCGTTTGAGTTCGTCTAGTTTAGTCTGTTCGTGTTCGAGGATAATCGGATCTAGGTTAGGGACTTGGGAGAGGTAATCTATTTCTTGTTTCTTGAGGTCGATTTCTGAAGTGATAGAGGCTATCTGAGCTTTACTTTTCTCTACTGCTGCTTCCTGTTCTAAGTAACTAACTGGTGGTAGTGCTTTGACTGGGGGAACTAGTGCGGGAGAAGCTGGTGGGGTGATAGAAGCAGATTTGAGTCGGTCGAGAGATAGCTGGAGTATTTGCTGTTGGGAGGTGAGGCGAGTTTTTTCAGAGATGCGATCGCTGATGATGTCGCCTCGTTTTATCTCCTGTCCTTCAGCTATTTTGAGGTCTGTTGGTTCGGCTACTTTGACGGTTATGGTTAATCGTTTGGGTGAAGTGGTAGCCGTGTCTGTTTGGGTAGGTTGGGAGATAGTTTCGGGTGATGTCGATAGATTATCGGATTGGTTATTGGATACGGGAAAAGAAGAAGTATAGACGAATACTACTCCTGCTGCTGCTAGTCCATAGGAAATTAGGTTACTGAACCACTCCATCACGGTTGTTAGTTATTGGTATTCAGTAACCAGTGTTAATTGATTATTGGTTGAGTGTCAGCGATCTCAATCCAAGCTTTTGTATATGCCCAATATTCTTCAAAGAGTAGTTCAGGTTGCTTACTTACCGCCTGTAACATCTATAAATGAACCTGTTGTATACGAAGCCTCATCTGATAATAACCACAAAATTGCTTTGGCTACCTCAATCGCTTGACCTCCTCTTTTCATGGGAATAAACTCTTTTACTCGCTCAAGACGATTTGGTTCCCCACCGCTTACGTGAATGTCAGTGTCAATAAAACCTGGACGTACAGCGTTCACGCGAATCCCCTCTTCGGCGACTTCCTTCGCCAATCCAATGGTCAGCGCATCGATTGCTCCTTTGGAAGCAGCATAGTCTATATACTCATTGGGAGAACCAAGACGAGAAGCTGCTGACGAGATATTAACAATAGCTCCTCCTGCACCACCATGTTTGGTGGACATCCGTTTAACAGCTTCTCGTGCACACAGAAAACTTCCAGTGATATTTGTCGCGAAGACTCGATTCAGACGAGCAGCATCCATATTTTCAACTCTCATTTGCTGTTCGAGAATTCCCGCATTGTTAACCAGCGCACTTACCTTTCCTAATTGTTCGTCCACCGTGTTAAACAGGTGAGTTACCTCAGCCTCGCAAGCAACATCAGCAGCTACGGCGATCGCTCTACCTCCAATCTGTTCGATAGCATCGACAATGCTATTTGCAGCCTCTTTCTGGTGCAGATAGTTGACACAAATGGCATAACCTCGTTCGGCAGCAAGACAGGCAGTAGCAGCACCAATGCCACGACTACTACCTGTAATAATCAGAATTTTCTCCATTGCTGTTAAGTAATTGTCGCCAAAATGTTCACTAATTAATCATAGGTCTATGCTGTACTACCTTAATCTCCACCGTGCCCACCGCATATTGAGCGTTAAGATATGCGGTGGGCTTCTCACCTGCGATCGCAGGATCGCACTTGTGGAGCAATTGTTAACGGTCTCCGCGTCAGCCGCCGACTGGAAGATACGCGCTCAACTTGTTTATTTACCGCTGCTTGTTGCCTAAGCGTTTCAGCCATTTCCGGACATCCTGCCCTTTCCACATCCAAAGTCCAGACAATATCACTACTGGAATATATACGAACCTCGTCGCAAATGCCGCATCAGGTCTTTCAGCCACTGGTCCATAGATGTAGCCAACGATCGGGATGCTTAAAATGATGTGAATCCACCGCATTATTTTTCGTTCAGTGCTTACCTTCATTAGAATTGCCTCATGACAGGAACAATGATTCGTTCGAGTTTTGATTAGCTGTCATTTCGTTGGTTATACTACCCGCTGATCCGAAAATCAGTAGCTTCATCTTCTCTCCTCCTTCTACGTAATAAGCTGCCACACCCTACAGGGCAACACGTCTACTCAATAACTGAGCGCAATGGTGAGCGATGCCGCTGCCGCCAGTGCTGCTGCTGTCCGAACATGGTTCCAGTTCGTCCAGTTGGTCAGGAAGCTGCTCCACAGGCTCGCGCCGTCAGTGCTGCCTGGATCGACGATCGCCAGTGCATCGTTCAGCGGCACATTGAAAACGATTGTCACTCCTACTGCGCCGACAAGATAGAGTAGGCTACCGACGAGCAAGTAGACGGCACCGGGTTGCTGCCACTTTAACAGCGAGGAGACAGCTAGAAAGATGCAAGCTGCTGCCGTTCCGAAGATTGCCAGCATGAACAATGGATTGATCGCCGTAATAATCATGGATTGCATCGCGGCAATCCCCTGTGGTGGCTGGAGTCGGGCAAGAGCTGGCATCACAAAGGTTGAGAAGGCAAAGAAAACTCCTGCCACTAGCCCACAACCGAGTGCCGCGAAAAGCTTCAAATAGAGATTGCTGACTGGTAGGTTCACAAAAATTTTAGTAACCATGTTGGTGGTGCTCCACATTAATGATTTTGGGATGAGGATGTGTCATCGCTTCTCCTGCATCAATCACCCTTTCAGCTTAGGCAAACACCTTGTGCTCAGCTATCTAATTCCTGCGGCATTATCACAATCTTGCGCTCGATTTTCAGAATGTTTGATGAAATGCGAAAATAAATACAATCGGAACTAAACAGATTGGGTTGGCATCATGAAGCCCCCTGCTAGCCATAACCTTGAAGGTAGCCACTTGCCTATTTTGTCCAGTCGAAACCAGGATTGGGAAAATATTCTGGTCGAACAATTTCAACAGCCGACCGGTGAGGCAAGGGGTGATTACAGCAATGAACATGTGATTTATCTATCTCTTGTCCGCCGTCCAGTTCCCTTGCTCCAAATTCAGGGAGGCAAAACCTACACGGGACTTTACGGCAAAGGTGACATTTCTATAACACCTGCAATGACCCCGTTTTTTGCCCGTTGTGCCCGTTGGGAGAGAGATGACCACTACTTGCAAATTCGTATTGCGTCTCGTTTTATACAGAGCGTTGCTAGAGAAACTCTTAATAAGAATCCCGACTCACTTGAATTAATCCCCGAATTTCAGACTCGCGATCCTCAGCTTGAGGCGATAGGACTGATGTTACTGGCTGAACTCCAACAGGGTAATGACGGCAGCAAACTTTACGTTGAGTCGCTGGCAAATGTGTTGGCGGTACATTTAATCCGGCAGTACACTGCCACTCAACCACAGCATCCTGTTCATGAGGGTGGATTGCCGCAACGTCAGCTAGCACAGGTTCTAGACTACATGCACGATCATTTGGAGCAGAACATCAAGCTGGCTGATTTGGCTGCATTACTAGGCATGAGTCAGTTTCATTTCAGTCATCTGTTCAAGCAATCCATTGGTACGGCTCCCTACCAATATTTGCTTCAGCAACGGATAGAACGGGCAAAGCAGTTGTTGAAACAAACTGACCGATCAATTATGGACATTGCCTTAGAGTGTGGTTTCAACAGCCACAGCCATCTGAGTAAACAGTTTCGGCAATTGACAGGCATGACACCGACAACCTACAGAGTGGGTTAAACCACCTTGGTTTATACAGTAGGCAAGCTAACGTTGCCCATCACCCGCCGCAGATGATATTCAACTCCGACAGATAACCTCTCGGCGGTCGATGTGCATGGGCATTGTTGGGCTGCTGGCTTTAAGTCTTCAACTAACTTTGTGAGTGTCGAGAAGTCAAGTAGAGTCATCCAATCCCCTCGTTAAACAATCTACAAGTTGATCGGGCATTGAAAAGAATGGGCAATGCGAGGATTGAAGTTGAAAACGCCGTTTAACCTTAACTCGATCCAGCATTAATGTCTGATGTTGGTGACTCACAGCATTGTCATTCAAGGTTTCAATATAAAAACGTGGCACTGATCCAAAACAACTATCAGTTAACGTTATTGGACTTGTACATGGATACATTGGTTCTGGGCGATGACGTGTAACTAATAACTCCTGATATTTGGGGGGACAATCTACACCGAAAACCTCTACAATCCCGTCTTCAGCAATCCACGCTAAAGTATTATTCTCTGAGCCATCCTGCCTCCAGTAAGACATCATCTTTGTGTCGTTATCCTCCGATGCAAGTTGGTAGAGGCTCTCACCGTTTCGAGGCAAGTAGGCACATAAATAAACTAACGCTTTGATCTGCCTTGAAATAGCTTCGGCAATGCCTGAAATTACCATTCCTGCCATGCTATGCCCAACTAGAATGATGTCGTGACGCTCTCCAATCGCTTCAACTACAGCATCACGGTAACTATCTAGTGATACGGACTCGGGAGAAGTTGTGTCATCACCGTGAGCTGGGAGATCTAAACTGATGACGGTATACCCTTTGTCTTCAAGTCGAGGTGTAACTTCAGACCAACAGAACTTTCCCATCCATGAACCATGAACCAAGACGTAAATCCTATCAGCCATTGTCAAGCTTCCTAATCTTTTAAACCGCAGTAGATAACTTTACAGTACGCTCTTCACAGATAACGAGAAGCAGCCCAACTAGTTATTATACGGAAACTTTCTGTATAATCCCCCTGTGTGGAATGATATCCAGAATTATTCCGTCTATTCACCTGATTTAGAATAATATCCCGAATTTTTCTGGATATTGTTCTTTATTGGTACATTATCCTAACTTCCACCGTACCTACCGCATACTGTTCCTTCAAGAAAGCGATCGCCCTATCCAACCCACAATAATTCAACCTAATACTACTCCCTACCACCTGAGCAGTAACCATTTGATTCGGTTCAATCGGTATCTTGACTTCTTCAGGAAAATCAATAGTCAACTGACCATTTAAATAGATGTCTGCGTTGGGATAAGCAGTACGTAGTTCTTCCAGTGGAGCGATCGCACTTTCATCATTAAAACTAATATTCCTAATCTCAGTCCTGGCAGCTTCCCCGACCGAAGTAGTTACCTTTGAAGTAATAATCTGTTCGCCAGTCTTATAAACACCCTTGCCATCAGTAACTACAAATTCACTGCCTTCAGTTCCCAGAATTAAATATTTTCCATCAGCATTAGTTCTATCCGATGCCCAAACTCCCTTAATATTTGCATAAACGTGATTGGTGGCTGCTTTGGAGTTATAGACAGCCACGATGCCATCTTTCAAACCCAAGTTTTGAGAGACTTTCTGAGATATCCCCCCACCAGTAGCAAAGTAAATCCCAAGGATAAGAGCAACAACCGCACCAGCTAACACCCACAACTCACCAGCACCACCAGTTTTGAGTCTGCGTCGGGGATTACTTACACTAACTGCCCAAACGGGTTCTGGATAAAATAACTGTACTCCTTGTTTGGTGAAAGTATCACTAAAACAGGAGAGAAGATGACCCAGAGGAAGTGCTGCTGCTGTTTTAATATCCCCTAGTAAAAAATGACCTAGCAATAAACTGACAACAGCCATGAAACCTGTTGCCAGCAGAGAATGAGTAATCGAGCGATGGGGAAATCTGTCTTCAATCCAACTACTAATCGGAAAGCAGATTTTCCCGATGGTGCTTTCGGTGGTGTCGAGGTCGGGAAGCTGCGAACCGAGGATGGCTAAACCCAAGGGTAAGGGGTCGGCAGTTCCTAAGATAAGGGATGTTCCAGCAGTGGCGATTATGGCGTGGGTGATTGCCATCATTGGCATTAATAGAGTTCATTTTTACCAATGTGGCTTTGGAATCGCGCGAGCGTCAGTTATTTAGCTCACTGTTTACTATCATAATGTTGATAATAATTCTTGACCAAAGAATCATCCTATGTCCTGGCTTGACCTACGTTATCATCGTCTCCAGCAGATTCAACAACTAGACCCAGTTACCGACCATTGCCTGATTTGCCATTTATTGGCTGGTTACGAATTCCCTTGGGATATTACCCGTTCTTTGGAACTAGCCATGCTCAAAACTTATTGCGTGCCTAGCATTTCCCAACTGCTCGACCGAACTGGCGAATTCCATCATCATACCCAAAAACGCTACGATGATACGGGTTTACTGGTAGCTGAAATCCTTAAATGGGGCTACGACAGCGAGCGGGGTCTTGAGTCTATCCGCAGGATGAATGCCATTCACGGGCATTACCCGATTAGTAATGAAGATTTTCTCTACGTTCTTTCTACGTTTATTTACGAACCGATTCGCTGGAACGAGCGTTTTGGCTGGCGGTTGTTTTGTGAAACCGAAAAGCTAGCTATCTTTTATTTTTGGCAAGCAATTGGGAAAAAGATGGTCATAAAAGACATTCCCTCTACCTATGACGAATTCGCCCAATATAATCACAATTACGAACAGCAGCACTTTGTTTACTCTGATAGCAATCGTCGTGTGGTCGAATCAACTATCAATTTATTCCTCAGTTGGTTTCCTGCTATTAGTCGTCCTCTTCTTAGACCATGTGTTCATGGGATGTTTGATGAGCTAACGTTAACCGCTTTTGGTTACTCGAATCCTCCTGTTTTTGTCCGTAATTTAGGAGAAAATAGTCTTAAGTTACGCGCTCATGTCTCCAAATGGCTTTTACCGAGAAGAACACCTGATTTTTTTACTGATAGTAAGTTGAGAAGTTATCCTCATGGCTATAAGCTAAACCACCTCGGACCTACTAAGATGCTCGCCAAACTGAATCGTCTCTCAAAAAAAGAGTAGACATTATTGTAGCGAGATCGCTCGTGAGTAATTGCCATCATCATCGATGGTCAATTACCAGTCTTAAATCATTGTTGTGAACTGTCAGTTATTTGGCTCAAAGCGCGATATTAAAGATCGAGAGCCAAATAGAAGACTTTACCGAAGAGAAAAAAAGATGTCCGAACTAAGTATTGCCAAAGGTAGCTGCCTGTGCGGTGCGGTCAAGGTTTCTACAACCAGCATGAATCCTCACGTAGCAGCGTGTCACTGTAGTATGTGTCGCAAGTGGGGTGGAGGAGCTTTGATGGCAGTTGAGTGTGGCAGTGATGTTAGTTTTAAGGGTGAAGAAAATATCGGGCTTTATCAATCCTCAGAGTGGGCAGAGCGGGGATTCTGTAATAAGTGTGGCAGCCATCTATTTTATCGGTTCAAACAAAATAATCAATATTACATCCCAGCAGGGATTTTTGATAATGAATCCAATCTAGTTTTAGAGCATCAGGTATTTATCGACGAAAAACCCGAATATTACTCCTTTGCCAATGAAACTAAGAACATGACAGGAGCAGAATTATTTGCACAGTTTGCACCTCCATCAGAAAACCAATAACTTTAAAGACTTAAAATTCCCATAATGGGAGCGCACATTCAAAAAATTGTGATGAATCTACGCCCCGCCACCTCTGCCGATCTAAATCTGCTGCGACATTGGGACTCTCAACCTCATGTAATTGCCTCAAATCCTAACGCTCAATGGGATTGGTCAGTAGAACTTCAGCACAACGAATTGGGTCGAGAACAATTAATTGCTGAAATTAATGGTCGTCCCATCGGATTCATCGAGATAACCGACCCAGCGCGTGACGAGAGTAATTATTGGGGTAATGTCACGGAAAATCTTCGCGCCATTGACATCTGGATTGGAGAAGAGGCTGACTTGGGTAAAGGCTATGGAACAAAGATGATGCAGCTTGCACTCTCTCGATGTTTCACCGACCCGACTGTGTTGGCTGTACTCGTCGAGCCACTTGCCAGCAATACCCGCGCCCACCGCTTTTATGAACGTCTTGGCTTCCAATTTGTTGAACAGCGACAGTTCGGTGACGATGACTGTTTCGTTTATCGCCTGAATCGAGCAGATTGGATAAGTGAAAGTGCGGTTGTATCTCTATAGGGACAGTTAATGAGCGATCGCTTTCTCTATTGACCTAACCTCTTCCTCGCACCTCTCACATTCCCCAACTGCTTCAGTGCCATTGCAGAAACCAAACAAACACCCCCTGTAATATACAACCCTTTATTCCCCGTTCCCATGCCAATAAATCTAACTACGGCAAAACTAAACAAAGCAGCAATGATAATCGGCATAATCACCACATACTGAGTGTGTTCTGGTTTATCCTGCTTCAGTCCTAGCTTTTCATTTCTGATAATCTTCCTCGCTAACATCGGATTCCTACCAGCTAAGGGTTGGAGTTCTGCCAGACGAGACTTACTCAAATTCAATCCCTGTTTCATTGCCTCAGCTTCCATCACTTCTCGGATATGGCGATCGCTCGGTAGTTCCAATTCAATCTCCAGCATCTCCAGAAAGATATCCCTGCCAGGATTAGCCACGGCAAAACAGACGACTCTCATCCCAGCACTAATCATGTCTTCTAGCCAATAACGGATACTGGTAGTCAACCTCTTAGCTTCCGGGAGTATTAATAAGGTATCCTCGCCGCAGTTTTCTAGAATCTCTTCCTTGAGAGCATCTACAGTTAAATCCTTCTCCCCTGTCGGGTCACCATTTTTGTTATATTGGGTTTCCGTCGTCGGGATATCTAACTGGAAAGCGATCGCGGTGAAGAACTTTTTTAGAGAACCCTTATAAGTAGCGATCGCTGTCTGAAACTCCGCTCTTGAGAACCTATAATAATCACACTAATCTGTAACTATCTGTCTCATTCTTGCTTCTCAGCAGTCCTTCAACCTAAGTCGAAGGTTTGTGTACTGCTCCACAAGCGATGACGGTAGAGCTTA
>JADEWQ010000119.1 GCA_015207585.1 Pleurocapsales cyanobacterium LEGE 06147
CGAAACCAGACAACTAAGCGTTAGAGATGGAGGAAGAGTGACAGCTTCTACTTTTGCTACTGGAGATGCAGGAAATATAAATATTAATGCCTCTGATTCAGTTCTATTAACTGGAGAAGGTAGCGGACTATTTGCTAACACGGATTTCAACTCTACAGGGGAAGGTGGCAAAATTGACGTTAGCACGAAAAACATTAATTTAACTAATGGAGGTCAGATATCTGTTCAAAGTTTGGGAACAGGAAAAGCAGGTGACATCACTATTAATGCTAACGGTGGGAAGTACAGCGCTAATAATGGTCAAATTCTTGCTGCTGCTCAAACTGGAGGCGGCAATATTAACGTTAGTGCAAGAAACATCCTTCTTCGCAACAATAGTGATATCAAAACTAACAGTATTGCAGGCAATGGCGGCAATATTTTCCTCACAGCCGACTCTATCATTGCCCTTGAAGACAGTGACATCCTGGCATTTGCTCCCTTTGGCAGAGGTGGCAACATACAATTTACAAGCTCAGCTTTCTTAAGCGATCCGCTTTATCGCCCTTCTGCCTCAACAACTAACGCTGCTACCCTTGAGGCATTAGATGGCAATAACCGAGTCGATGTTAATGCTAGCGGTACTGTTTCTGGAACCATTACTGGCGTACCTGACGTTAGCTTTCTGCAAAACAGCCTGACGGAGTTACCCCAAAACGCCATCGACACCAACGCCCTGATTGCCAACAGCTGCATTGCGCGCAGTCCGAGGCAAGAAGGTACTTTTACTATCACGGGTTCCGGTGGTTTACCCTATCGTCCTGGAGATGCATCTATTTCACCCTATCCCACTGGTACTGTACGGCGTGTAACACCTAGCACCTTAACTCTTTGGCAAAAAGGCGATCCCATTGTCGAACCGACAGGGGTGTATCGTCTGGAGAATGGCAGGTTGGTAATGAGCCGAGAGTGTCTTAAATGAAGAGAGGAGGATACAATAAATGTCCCCATCTCGTGTTTGGTGTGGGATTCGTCTGCTAGCTTTTCAACAATACCAAAGGCAAATTAATCACATTTCTGCCGTCAGCTTACTTACGAAAGTCTCACCTCTAATCCCTTCTGCTTTCTTTATTTTCTTCTTCCCGCACATTAGCCGTGCTCAATCCACACCACCAGGAGTAAAAATTCCCCCACTACTCCAGAAACTCGAACGCACTCTTCCACAACCAACCACTCCACCGAGTCCTCCCCCAGTCTTGCCTTCTCCTTCTTCTCCTATCCTCCCCTCTTCCCCGACGCCACAGCCACCTGATGTTACTTTTCCCAGCACTGAAAGTTTTTTAGTCAAAAAAATCGAAGTCTTGGGAAGTACTGTTTTAGAAGATGAAATTACCCAGTTAAAACAATCCTTTGAAAATAAGAAAGTAACTTTTGCAGATTTGATTCAACTACGTTCAGAAATTACTGAACTTTACATTAAAAATGGGTACATCACTAGTGGTGCATTTTTACCAAGCAATCAAGATATTACTGGTGGTGTAGTGCAAATTCAGGTAGTCGAGGGGGAACTTGAGAAAATTGAACTGAGCGGACTAAAAAGGTTGCAACCAGCATATGTGCGATCGCGCTTAGAAAAAGCTGCTACCATTCCCTTAAAGCAGCAACGCTTGGAGGAAGCACTACAACTATTACAAATCGACCCCTTAATCGAACGGGTCAACGCTGAGTTGACAGCAGGTAGCAGTCCCGGTCGTAATATCTTACAGGTAAAAATTACAGAAGCTCCTGCCTTTCATGCTGGCGTATTTACCGCCAATAATCAATCTCCCAGCATTGGTTCTACACAAATCGGAGCGTTTATCGTCCATGATAACTCATCGGGTTTGGGCGATCGCCTCAGGGCTGAATATGGAATTACGGAAGGGCTAAATCTATATGACATCAACTACTCCATCCCCGTAAATGCGCTGAATGGTACTATTGGCTTGAGACTCAGCAATAGTGACAGTAGTATTATCGAAGATATTTTCCGCGACTTAGATATCGAAAGTGAGACACAAACTTATTCCCTAAGTTTTCGTCAGCCTTTATACAGATCTCCTCAAACTGAATTTGCTGTTGGTCTCGCTTTGGATTTACGTCGCAGCCAAACCTTCCTCCTCGATGACATTCCCTTTTCCTTTTCGGAGGGACCGGAAGATGGGGAATCAAAAGTTACAGTAATTCGATTTTCTCAAGATTGGGTAGAACGTAATGCCACAAGAGTATTAGCAGCACGCTCTCAATTTAGTTTAGGGGTAGATGCCTTTGATGCCACAGTAAATAATATAGGTATTGATGGACGTTTTTTCTCTTGGTTAGGACAATTTCAGTGGGTGCAGCGCCTATCACCTAACACTTTACTGGTAGCACGAGTCAATGCCCAATTGACTCCAGATTCTTTATTACCTATAGAACAATTTGTGATTGGAGGAGTGGATACTGTGCGGGGATATCGTCAAAATGAAATAGTTGCCGATAACGGTATCACCTTCAGTGCCGAGATTCGCATCCCATTGACATCTAACCCTAACACCTTACAGCTAGCGCCTTTTTTTGATATCGGTACGGCTTGGAATCATCGCCGGTCAAACCCCGAACCGCAAACAATTGCTGGTTTAGGCTTAGGCTTGCTTTGGCAGCCAAGCCAAGATTTGAACTTGCGTTTAGACTATGGTATCCCTTTAAGGGCAGTTGGCGATCGCGGAGATACATTGCAAGAGCGCGGTCTTTACTTTTTATTACAGTATCAGCCGTTTTGAAGCCAACGAACGTGACTTCTCCCGACACTAAACGCTGCGCCTTATAGTGCGCCCGCGTACTTTCCCGCCATCGAACGGCGGGAAAGTGTCGGGTCGGGCTTCCCTACCTCGCGATATGGATTTCCTGGTTATTCCCATTTCTGGTTTTTCACCACTTATCTAGACATGAAACAACAAGTTGCTCCATATCCCCGACAGACCGATTGCCCAGGCAGTTTCTATTCCCCACAGTCCACGGGTACGAGTTTTTTAAATGCTTCCTTTGTACGGCGAACATTTTACGCAACTACCGAGTCCCCAATTGTGACTATTTCTTAGTTGCAACTCCCTATGTTCAGTTGTCAAGGTGCTTGCTAGCTTTAGGTTTTTGTTTTCCGGTCTTCGGTAACTAGCGACCCATTGACACGCTCAAATGTAATTATATAACAACTGAAGCTATTGCTGTATCAAGATTTCGCGTCAAAACTGTCAAGTTCGCTTCTCTAGCGAGGAACGCGCTCGCGACACGCGAGCAGTTCACCGAACCTCTCTCGCCGCTAACCTTCGGTTTAGCGGGAGGCTTCCCGCTCACGGAGCTAAACTGTTTTAAGGATTTCCTCATCCACTGAAAAATTTATCTCTGCGCCATCGCGTCCCAAAGGAAGATAGTCGTTTTGAAAAGAGTCCTTTAAGCCAGAGATTAAGTCATATTCTGGTTTCCAGTCTAAATCGTCAATCGCCTTATACACGTCAGCAAAGAAATGCTGTACGCGGATGGGAAAGGCTTTACGCTTGCCAAAATCAAATTGTTTGGGTTCGTAATGAATTAGTTTAATCTCCTCAGGAGATTTTCCGGCTGCGACAGCACAAGCACGGGCTAAACCATCAAAAGTAACGTAGCGATCGCCAGAAATATTATAAACCTGACCGATCGCCCTGTCGTTACCCAAAACTGCCGCCATGGCTTTGGCTAAATCTCGAACGTGACCGAATTGAGTTATATGTAACCCATTTCCAGGAATCAAAATGGGGCGATCTCTGACGATACGGTCAAAAAACCAAGCTTCGAGATCGTTGTAATTTTGTGGTCCATAAATATAGGTAGGACGGATGGAAGTCCAGGGAATGCCTGATTCTGCTAAATAAGCTTCCGTTTGATGCTTGCCTTTGTGACGGCTGTTAGGATCGACCGGATCGCCTTCCCGATGGGGCATTTGGTCGGATTTGAGGTACACTCCTGCCGAACTGACATAAACAAAATGCCGCACTCTATCTTTAAATATTTCCACCAAGGGTTGAGTATCGCTTAATTCCCGCCCATTGTTATCAAAAATCGCATCAAAACTTTCACCCGCTAACTTTTCTTTCAACTGATTTGCATCATGGCGATCGCCATGAATTTGCTGCACTTCTTTTACAGGTGCGGGTTTATTGCCTCGATTAAACAGTACTACCTCATGACCCTGTTCTACTAAAACTTTAGTTAGATACACCCCGATAAAACGAGTGCCACCCATAATTAAAACACGCATGGTTTTCTCTCTCTGATAATTTTGCTTTAATAAATTCTTAGTGGATTTTTATGTCGGCAACTTTAATTATCGTAAAGCTTTGAGTAGAGTTTTCAGCCGTTTTGCTCTTTTTTACGTCTAGCGCTCTAGGCAAGCGTCATTAGTCATTAGTAGGGACGATTCGCGCCCTCTTTGCACTGCCAGAGGCAGCATCGCCCGTACATTGGTCATTCGATAACTACCAAATACTAGCGTTAGGACAAATCACAAAGGACACGCCGATAGGCGCAATACAAAAGACAAATTTATCTCTGATGTTGGGTACTGCGTTAATATTTATTAATATTCTTGGTTCGGCGGCTAGGACAATTCCAGCTACGAATATCCGTACTACTCGCAATGCTAAAAAAATAGACAAAATAATAAATTTGAAAAGCTGAGGAATTAAACATCCATCTTCAGAATGATATTGACAAAAATCTTTTCAGGTTGTTAACTCAAGAAAGATATATCTTAGGTAGTATTGACAGATATATCAAATCGACATTCTTACCTTAGCTCAAAGCGAAATTTATATGGAAGATAAGCTCAGAGAACTAATTGGTCAACCAAATGTCTGGCTTTACGTTACCAGCAGTAATGGCTGGTTTAAAAATGTAGAAATCCTCGATGTTGATTCTTCCACAGTCACGTTCCGTTACGAGTATGAATCTGCGACTGAAAACCGAATCTGGGAAAAAACTACTCGGCTTGACAATATAGCTGAGGTGGAAGTTCGTTTGTTAACTCTACCGAAGAATAAGCAGCAAACGGAAAATATTAAAAATAGGCTTTCTCAACTTTTAGAATAAGAATAAATAAAAAGCCGATATAGAGGTGACTCGCATACACCACAGCCAAAAGCCGCACAAACAGGGCTTTACAGCTTTGTGTAACTATAGTTTCGGGAGGAGTAGAGCAGTTAAAATATTTGAGCGATCGCTAAAGTTTTTTATCTACTGAGTATTGTTAACAATTGGGCAAACAGAGTGCTAAGAAATAGCAGCATTTACACGGGTTGTGAGAATTAAGTCTACAAATTGGCTTTTTCAATCTGTCGGTTACCAAAACCTTCGTTCCATCGTTTCAAGCTAACTCTGAGGATTTGTGAGTACTACTATTGCTAATGGAAATATAGACTAAGAAAGGTGTAAACGCTGCATTAAGATTGCTCTAACACATCGTTAACTCGATAAAACAATGCCTAACGAACATCATCGCGGCGATCGCGAATTTCTACAATATCCTCATCGGCATCAATTCTATCGCTAGCTGGATCGCGATTAATTGTAGTGTCGATAGTTCTATCGCTCGATAGTGTTGGATCGCGATTAATTGTGGTGTCGACAGTTCTATCGGTATAGGCAACTCGCTCGCCGGTTGTAAAATCGCTATTAAAACGACGACCACTCTCTACATCATAGACATTCCACCGACTAATACCCCGATTACTCAAAATCGAGCCAGCCCGATTGATTTCATCCTCGGTACCTTCTACTATCACCAAAAAATCACCTTCAGATACGCGCTCGGCATAAAACTTAGCTTCCTCTTCTGGAATCGCTAAACCTGTTAATGCTCCCACAATACCACCTGCTGCCGCACCGATACCAGCACCAGCCAAGGTTGTTGCTATCGTCCCAGCAGCCAGAAACGGACCGACACCAGGAATGATTAAAGCTTCTAAACCTACAAGTAAACCGCCAAGACCACCTAACACAGTACCTGTCACTGCACCAGCACCAGCGCCTTCTTGAGCTTCAGTATCGCCGCGCTCCGTGGTAGTCGAACCTCCAGCCATATTCTCCAGATCCTTGCGGTCTGTGTCTTTGGCTAACACAGAAACATTATCCATTACGAAACCAGAGTCTCGAAGTTCTTTGAGGGCTTCTTCAGCTTCCCGTCTGCTAGGAAATGTACCAATTGCACGCAGACGTGGTTGATTTTGAATTGCCATTAATTAATTTCCTCCTGAAACAATCTGTTCAACTTAATTACTTTTTCAGTTTCGCGATTGGAACCAAAATTTTCATCAGTCATAGGTTGACTTCTTTATCCATCACAAGAGTGAAAAAGCTCTTAGTAGAGAATCTCTAGAAAGTTGCATTAATCTAAAATCAATTTCTTTCTTCTGATGCAGGGCGATTGCTTACTATTATGTTATTATGCTCCTTCTCCGTTATCGATAGCGCTCTAGGCAAGCGTCATTAGTTATTGGTCATTGGTCATTAGTCATTGGTGATTGGGAATTGATACAAATGACAAAAGACAAAGGACAAATTATTAAGAAATAGATTAACGAGGGAAAAGATGCGGATTTTGCTTGTGGAAGATGACGAGATTTTGGTAGACGTACTGTTGCAATCCCTTGCCAGTCAGCATCATGTAGTAGATGTAGCCGAAGATGGTCAATTAGGATGGGAATATGCTCACAGTAGCGAGTACGAATTGATTTTACTCGATGTAGGACTGCCTGAGTTAGATGGAATTAGATTATGTGAGCAATTACGTTCTGAAGGCTGTTCCACGCCGATTTTATTAATGACAGCTAAAGATGCTAGTCAAGAACGCATTCGAGGATTGGATGCAGGGGCAGATGATTATTTAATTAAACCTCTGGATCTAGGAGAACTCCATGCCAGAATAAGAGCCTTATCGCGGCGAGGAGAGGTTATCCCGACCAATGTTTTAGAGATTGGTGGCTTGCGGCTAGATCCAGTTAGCTGTCAGGTAAGTTATCAGGAACAACCTTTAAAATTAACGCCTAAAGAATATAGTTTATTAGAACTATTCTTACGCAATCCCTCAAGAGTTTTTAGTCGCGGGCAAATTATCGATCACCTCTGGACGTTTGATGACCCACCTCAGGAAGAAAGTGTCAAAGCTCATATCAAAGGACTGCGAAAAAAGTTAAAACAAACAGAGGCTGCCGACTGGATCGAAAATGTCTATGGGATTGGTTATCGTCTCCATCCTCAAATTTTTGCATCGCAACCCTTACAGAAAACGACTCCATCTCCAGACAATTCTTCATCGACTCATAGTTCAATCGAGCAAGAATTTAACCAAAAAATGAACCAAATGTGGCAGCAATATCAAGGTCTGATGGCGGAAAGGCTCGAAGTATTGCAAACAGCAACCACAGCAGTAGAGCAAGGAGCGTTGACTGAGGAATTGCATCGAGCAGCAGAACGAGCGGCTCATAAGCTCGCTGGAGTTTTGGGCATGTTTGAACGAGAAGCGGGCACTAATTTGGCAAGGGAAATTGAATCGCTCCTACAAGAAAATCAAGTGTTATTACCCGCTCACCAACAGCAGTTAGTCTATTTAGTCAGAGATTTGCAGGATTTATTGGCATTAGAAGAGTCAAGCTTTTCTCCTACCAAGACTGCAGCCAGATTATTACTTGTCGATCGCGATCGCCAATTAGGTAAGCAACTAGAACAACTAGCCCAGCCAGCCGGAATGAACTGGAAACAAGTAGAAGATTTATCTGCAGCTAAAGCATGGTTGCAAGATAATGCCCCTTACCTAGTAGTGCTCAATATAGAACAAGCAAGTTCACATCAAGAGCAATTAGCGCTTATTAGGGAATTAGCAGCTCGCACTCCGCCGGTTTCTGCACTAATACTCTCTGGTGGCGATAGTTTGCTCGACCGAGTTACCGTAGCTCGTTGTGGAGCAAGTGGTTTTTTGGTCAAACCCGTAACTGCCACTCAAGTATGGAATACAGTTACGCAATTACTCCAGCGCGATCGCTCTTTAACTACTAACGTGCTAGTAGTCGATGACGATCCAGTTTTCTTGGCAGCTCTCCGTCCTTTGCTAGAGCCTTGGGGAATCGCGATGACAGCCTTGGATAACCCCTTGCATTTCTGGCAAGTACTTCACTCTACCAATCCCGATCTATTAATTTTAGATGTGGAGATGCCGGAAATTAATGGTATTGAGCTTTGTCAAGCAATTCGCACTGACCCCGATTGGCAGAGTTTGCCGATCCTGTTTCTTACCGCACATCGAGATACGGAAACGATTCAACAGGTTTTTGCTGCTGGTGCAGATGATTATGTAACCAAACCGATTATTGGTCCGGAATTGCTCACGAGGATTACTAACCGTTTAGAGCGCAATCGCCTACTACAAAATCTTTCCCGTAAAGATCTCTTGACGGGACTGATCAATCAACCGCAATCGAGTCGGGAATTAGAATCTTTGTTGCAGCAAGCACAGTTAGAGCACCAGTCTTTGTGCATAGCATTATTAAGTATTCCTGAGTTACGCCAGCTTAATATTAAGTACGGTCATACTACTGGCAATCAAGTACTGCAAAGATGGGGTCGCCTATTGCAAGCGGCTTTTCGCAGTACGGAAGTATTGGGATATTGGGGGAACGGAGAGTTTGTTATCGGAATAGCTGGTTTGAGCAAAACAGAGATGAGCGATCGCTTTTCAGAAATACTTGCTAGTCTTAGGAAACAAATTTTTACTGCCCTCAATGGCAGTCGCTTTCAAGTATTGTGTCAATACAGTATTGCCGAGTATCCTACTGATGGACAGACCATTCAATCTCTCTATCAGTTTTGTTACCGAGAATCATCGATTGGCATGGCTTGAAATTAAGCTTTAGGGTCCGTAGAGCGCTCTAGGCAAGAGTTTTTCGTAATTAGTCGTTAGTAGAGACGCGATATATCGCGACATTAGTCATTAGTCATTGGTCATTAGTTACAAAGGACAAATAATAATTACTAGAAGCAATGGGCACTAGATCGCTTGTGGTGAACTATTAGACAATAAAGGAAAAAAGCAGCAGTAGTATGGTGAAAGTAAACAAGATATGGTTCATCCAATCATCAAAACTCCAATCTTTGAACATATTCGCTCCTGAAGTAGATTCAAAGACATTTTTACTCTAATCCGTCGACTTATTTATTCGGCGGAGATACGGTGAATAATTTCTCCTCCTTTAGCTTGAGAACTTTTAGATTCTTGATTTGTATCAGACTTGTCTCGTTTGCCACCTTTGGGTGGTTTGCCTCCTTTTAAGAATTGCTCTTCAAAATTCTTAATCGCGATGTAGAGAATCGGAACTAACAGTAAACTCAAAACAGTTGCGACTAATAATCCTCCAAAAATAGATGTCCCTAGAGACCAGCGGCTAACAGAACCTGCACCAGTAGCAATTAATAAGGGGAAAAATCCAACCAACGAAGATATTACTGTCATGATAATGGGACGAAATCTCTGTTCTGCTGCGTGAATTGCTGCTTGGCTGATACTCATGCCTAAGTCTCGCGATTGGTTAGCAAACTCGACAATTAGAATTGCGTTTTTACTAGCTAAACCAATAAGCATGACTAAACCGACCTGAACATAGATGTTATTGTTAAGCAGTGGCCAAATACTATCAGCACCCTGAATAAACGTTGCCCGCAACCAAAGAGCACCGAGAGCACCCAAAATAGCCAGAGGTACTGTAATCATTATGATTGTGGGATCGACGTAGCTTTCGTACTGGGCTGCCAGTACTAGGAAAACCATAACAAAGCCCAAACCAAAAACAATCGGTGCGGCACCAGCAGAAGTTTTTTCTTCAGCCGCAGTATTTGTCCATTCGTAGCCAAATCCAGGCTGCAAAACCTGTTGAGCTACTTCTTCCATTGCTTGGATCGTCTGTCCCGAACTATAACCCGGTGCTGGGGCGACGTTAATTTTAATTGCCGGATATACGTTATAGTTGGTCAAGATAGGAGGGTAGGTGATTGCTCGAGCTGTTACTAGGTTGCTCAGTTGAATCATTGCCCCATCCCGAGAACGGACGTAAAGGCGACTGATATCTTCTGGATTGGTACGCTGGTCTGCGGCTGCCTGAGCGTATACTCGGTAAAGCCGACCGTCTAAAACAAATTGATTAACATAGCTGGAGCCTAAATAAATCTGTAAGGTACTGAGGATTTCCCTGATATCGACATTTTGCGCTTTGGCTTTGTTGCGATCGATATCGGCCTCCAACATGGGGCTATCAAAAGTGAAAGTGGTAAATGCCTGCCCTATTTCAGGTCGTTGGTTTGCTGCTGCTACTACCCGTTTTGTATTATCTATCAGTGCCTCCATTCCCTTAAGCTGACGGTCTTCAATATAAATCTCTGAACCAGCGAAGCTACTCAAACCATCTACTGGAGGAGCGTTTGTAGCAAACACCCGCGCTCCGTCAATGTTTTGTCTGAGTTGTTGGTTTAGTTGCCCGATAATCCCAAAGACAGAGCGAGCGGCACCCGATCTTTCATCCCAAGGTTTGAGCTTGATAAAACCAAGGGCTTTGTTGCTGTTTTGACCATCAAAAGAAAACCCCGTAACTCCCATGGCATGTTCGACTTCTTCAAACTTCATTGCTTCTTCCACTAACTGCTTAGTAATGTCGTGGGTATAGTTTAAGGAAACTCCAGGGGGTGCTTCGATAAGAGCAAAGAAATAGCCTTGGTCTTCTTCCGGAATAAATCCTTGAGGCAAAGTTTGATACATCCAACCTGTCAGTATCAACCCCGCGACAAAAATAGCAATAATAACAATTTTGATGCGGGTTAGGAATTCGATTAAGCTTCGGTATTGCCTTTTGAACCAGTCAAAACCCAGATTGAACTTTCCAAAAAGCCAGCCTAACGGACCGCGTGATTGCTGCTGGGGACGTAGGAGAAGCGCTGACATAGCGGGAGAAAAGGTGATTGCGTTAAAAGAAGAAAAGACAATGGCAAAAGCAATCGTCAGAGCAAATTGTTTATAAACGATACCCGTACTACCTGGAAAGAAAGAAACTGGGATAAACACAGCTAGCAAGACTATGGATGTGGCAATTACTGCCCCGAACAGTTCTTCCATCGCATCTAGGGCTGCTTGTAGAGGGCGCATTCCCTGTTCGAGCTTGGTCGCGATTCCCTCAACAATTACAATTCCATCGTCTACTACCAAACCTGTTGCCAAGACACAGGCGAACAAAGTTAACTGATTGAGGGTAAACCCGAGCGCTTGCAAGGCAATCATTGCTCCAACTAATGCTACCGGAATGGCAATGGCAGGAATCAAGGTAGTACGCCAGTCTTGGAGGAAGATAAAGATAATTAAAATTACCAGCGTAATTGCTTGTAATAGAGTAATAGCAAGATCTTTGAGTGCAGCATTAATGAATAAGGTATTGTCAAGGACAATCGTATCTTTCAATCCTGGTGGGAAAGATTTTCTTAGGGCTGTCATTTGAGCCTTAATCGCTTCAGCAGTTTCTAAGGCATTCGTACCTGGAAGTTGATAGACGATCAGCCCTACTGATGGTATGTCTCCATCCAAGATAGTTTGAGTGAAGTAATTATCTATGCCTAGTTCTGCTTTACCCACATCTCGAATCCGGATCAGGGTGCCATCTTCTCCTACTTTTAAGACTAAATTTTCTGCCTCTTCCTCGGTTGTGAACCTACCCGCAACTCGCAGAGGAAATTCAAACTGCTGATTGGATAGGGTTGGAGATTTACCAATACCTCCTGCCCCCACTTCAAAATTTTGCTCTTGGATAGAATTGACTACATCAGTGGCGGTTAGTCCTCGTGCAGCCAGTTTATCGGGGTCTAACCAGATGCGCATGGAATAAGGCGCGGCACCAACTGCTGTAAGACTTCCAACACCCTCAATTCGTTTGAGGTCATTCCAAATATAGCGATCGACATAATTGTAGAGAAACGTAGGATCGTATAAGTATCGATCATCTTCTCCCTTTTCCGAGTAAAAAGCGTAAGCTAGGGTAACGCTAGGCGATTGCTTCTCTACGTTAACTCCTGTGGCTGTAACGGTTTGGGGCAGATTCGATTGTGCCTGGGCAACTCGATTTTGAACGAGGACTTGGGCTGTATTGATGTCTACTTCTGTTGGAAAAGCAACATTAATAGTTGCTTGTCCGTTATTGGTAGTATTGGAGTTAATCCACTTTACGTTTTCTGTCCCGTTAATTTCCCGCTCTAAGACGGTAGTAACGTTGTCTACCGTAGTTCGGGCATCGGCACCGACATAATTAGCCGAGACTGAAATTTGTTTGGGAGCGATCTGCGGTAGCTTATCTAGGGGCAAAAGTGCTAGGCAGATCATTCCCACCAATACAATTAGGATACTGCAAACGGTAGTTAAAACCGGTCGCTTGATGAATGCAGAGGAAAGAGAGAGTAGCATAAGTTTTTGTCAAACAGTGCATGGGATCTAGGAATTTATCGTTTGATTTATCGAAAAATACCCTCTTAAGCCTAGAAAATAAGAAATTTTGAACTTTCAAACTTCAGTTCTTTATTTGGACGAGATTTAATCATGGTTTAATTGTTTTTTCACTCGTCAAAGATTCTTCGGCAATCGGCGTACCATCTTGCAAATCGAGAATTCTCGATACAGCAACCCTATCTCCTGCTTTGACTCCTGAGAACACTTGGTAGGCTTGTCCTTGAATATTGCCTACCTGTATGGGCTTTTGTTTGGCGACTAAAAGCTGCTCTCCGTTTTTCGATTCCTCTCGTGCAGCTACAAAGACAAATTTCTGACCGCCAAGGGTACTGACGGCTGTAGTCGGGATTAACACGCCCGGTTTTTCATCCCAATTGACTTGTACCCTTACGTATTCGCGATCGCGCAAACTTCCATCGCTATCAAAAGTTACTTTAGCAAGGATGGATTGAGTGTTTTGCTCGACTAAAGGTGCAATATAGGTGACTTTGCCCTTAACACCCTCACTACCATCTTCCTTAATAATTTCTACAGGCAATCCTACTCTTAGTCGGGAGCGGTACTCGGTGGGAATATTAATGTTTACCTCGAAAACTCGATCGTCCGTAATTGTCGTTAATTGTTCGCCGCTATTGATAATATCCCCTACTTTCTTCTGGTCAAAACTGGCAACAATACCGTCAATCGGAGCAACAATAGTGTTGCGATCTAACTCTTGACTAATTGCCCCTAATTGCCCTTCAGCTTGGGCAACTGCTGCCTTTTGAGCATCTATATTTGCTAGTGCTTGCTCAACTCGCTTTTCGGCTGCATGTAGAGACTCTCTTGCCGCTTGCAGTGCTTTTTCTCTGGCATTAAGCTGGGCTTTGCTACTTTCGAGGTCTCTAACTTTATCATCTAAATCTTGCTTGGGGTTTACCCCTTGCTTTACTAAGAATGCAGACCGCTCGTGATTGACTTTTGCTAGAGCTAATTGAGCTTTGGCATCTTCTACATCCGCTCTTACTCTTTCTAGCTCAGCCGCAGTACGAGCTTTTTCTGCCTCTGCTGCCTGATATTCAGCTTGGGTTTGTCCCAATCGGGCTTTTTCTACATTAACTTGAGCAGTAGCTGCATTTACTTGCTCTTGTTGTTGGGTGGGTTCTAATTCGGCAATTGGTTGCCCTTGTTTGACAGTATCTCCCTGTTGTACAAAAATTCTCAGAATTCGACCGTTTATTTGAGGTGATAAGCTAACTCTTCCTCTAGCTTCTAGAATGCCAACATATTCGCTGCTATCGATCACAGTAGCGGTTTCCAATGTTTGCAACTTAACGGGAATAGCCTGAGGGGCAACAGACTTTTCTTCGCCACTACCACAGGCGCTAGTAAGAAAAGAAAGTGCAACAGTCATTCCCAATAATTTTCTAGAAAGCGAACCGCTCATGACTATATTATCTATATATTATGTATCTGATTAATTATTGTTGTTGATGAGACATAAAAAAGAATATTGATTACAAATACTGTACTATCAATCTATATATTATATTTGTATAGTTCTTAGAACTTAATATTTTCTAAAGTAGCCAGAGACTTGGCACTTAAAAATATAAACCTCGTCTAGATTAAAAACTATAGTTTTAGAATTTGCTAATTTCCTCTGTTAATGAGTATTTTTACGTTTCTAGAACTTCACTGCACTGCAATTGCCCAAATAAACAATCGCCAGTTTTTTTGACAAGGGACATTAACAGCTAGGGCAAGCAATGTTGAGGTTTATTGTCGCTTACCCGGATAAGCTAACTCTCTTGCCAACAGAAACTCCAGAAGCAATTTTAGCTCGGTTGCGCGATCGAATTATCAAAAATACAGAATTTCAGTTAACGAGCGATTTTAAATCCATCTAAGTTATTACTTTCTGAAAGAGTTGGAACAATTCTATGCTGCAGTCGAAATCCATACAAAATAAATATTCTCAACTGCTATTTACGCTAATTCTACTTTTTCTAATAGCTCCTTTTTTTATAGGATTAATTGGGTCGCTCGTAACAGAATTAATTTTTTTTGGAATAATTTTTTCCCTAATTAGAACTTTTAATTTAAAGAGAAAAAACTTTTTATTATATGTAGCGATCGCTGGACTGGCATTTTGTTTTAACATTATTTCTTCAGTTTATATTTTAACGAACGAATCGGAATTCAATCCAGACAAGTTGTCGAGCTTAATTTCCAATTTAATTAATTCAATCTTTGTTGTTATGGCACTTATTTTACTCAATAAAAAAATATTTTCAGTGAAACAAGTAGATGGTGACATCCTCAAAGGAGGTGTATCTGTTTTTTTTCTTATAGGTATTTTATGGACTTTTATTTATCAGATTGTCTTGATTTTAGATTCTCATGCTTTCTCTCATTCAAAAGAAATAGAAGAATATAACTATTTATTTCATTTTAGTTTTACTACCCTAACTACTCTTGGCTATGGCGACATTACTCCGATCAATCAATTTGCCATGAACTTAGCTAATCTAGAAGCAATTGTTGGTATGATGTATCCTTCAATTTTCATTGCAAGATTAGTAAGCTTATACTACGACAGAGGAACTGAAAGAGCGAGATTGATTTTTTAAATTCTTAAGAAATAGCCCGATGTAAGGGATAAGATGATGCGAGTCCAGTACTCACAATAAGGAATTCACAGCGATCGCCAATCCCAAAACCAAGCCAACTTTAATTTAAAATTAAAATAGCCAACGATAAGGAGGATAATACAAGTAGAATGAGTTTGCTTTTAATTTACTAGTTAGTCAAGAGGGCAAACTATGAATATTAGAACAATTATTTTTTCGGGAATTATCGCTGCTCTTATTGGTGCGATGATAGGTTTAGCAGTTACGAGGATTAGCCAACGGGAGTCGCGGGCAAGAGCTATTATTATCGGTGGAGCTAGTTTAGGATTTATAGTGGGTGTTGTACAAGAATCTATCCGACAGCAAAAAGACCAAATAGATCGAGAGTTGGAAGATTAAAAGAATAAAAAATTAGGTAATTAGGTAATAGGTAACAGAGCATTTTAAACTTTTAACTTTCGCTATTGTTTCAACTCTTTATCTTTTACAATAAAAACTGCTATATGCCTATCAAGATTCATATCTTTTTATTAGGCTTGCTCATATTAGGGACGACGGCTACAATTAGCTCTAATTTATTTCCTTTTGGAATGGCTGGTTTAACGACATTTTGGTTAGCTTATCTCTCTAAAGGTTTGAGAAAGCATCGCTCTAAAATTATCGATAAACAATAACTAATTTATAATTCACAAGCCAAAAGACGAGCTAAGAAAAAATTTGCCATTTTAGCTCCATAAGGAGATTTCCACCAATTCCCTGGTAAACTGCCTTCAGGCGAAGAAAGCGAAAAATCAAAATCATCGTATTCAATCCATTTATCATTCTTGCACCATCCGATCGTGTTGCCAGTGCGTGCCAAAAACTCATTACTTTGACTTCTGATAGTATCGATGCTGCCACCCAAACTTTGATAAAGGCGCAACTGGACGCTAAAGCCAAAACGATTATTACTATATTTTGTCCAGAGTCGATCGATCGCACGAATGGCATTGCAAGGAAAAATCTGAAGATCCGCAGGAGTAACTTCTTCTAGATTGTCTTTCCCAGTTATCTCGATCATAATTCTAGTCGTTTCTAGATCGGCTTCTTTCCAGTTACCGTCTGCTAGCAAATCCCGCAACTTTCCGTATCTATAGGTGTCGGGAAGCAGCATGAGAGCTTCTTCTAATCTTTCTTCTAACTGAGAAACTCGCTCTGATAAAGATGATTCGATCTGTGAGATACGAGCAAGCAGTTCAGTTTCGTTCTCAGAGTTAGACATAGTTTTGTCAATCTATCGAGATAAATTGTTTGCCTAGTATTATCCCTCAAAAAGAAATCCATTGCGATCTAGTTTGAACTTGCTGCCAAAGGAGGCGATAAAGTTGTAAGGGTTGTTCCTTGCCTTTAATTTTGACAAGGGGCATCTTTTCAAAGGGCAATTTAAAAGTCTTGAGCTTATTGAAAGTGCTTTGGGATACCGCTATTTCAGCAGCCCGAGCGAAGTGACAAATCCGACTAGTTACATTAGTAGTATCGCCAATAGTTGCGTATTGAATGAGTGTCTGCGAACCAATGTTTCCCGCCGCCACCTTTCCCGTATTGATACCAATATGGATTTGAATGGGTTGCTTACCCTGCTGCATCCATTTTCGATTTAAACTTTGTACTGCATACTGCATTTCAATCGCCGTTCGTACAGCTTGCCAGGCATCATTTGCTTGTTGATAAGGAGCACCCCAAATAGCAAGCAAAGCATCACCGATATACTTTTCCAAAGTGCCTTCATGGGGAAAAATAATCCTTTCCACCATCACCTCGAAATAATCATTAAGCATCGCAATTATCTGGCGCGGTTCCAAAGTGGAAGATATTTTCGTGAAGTTGCTAATGTCGGCAAACATAGCTGTCACTTCTGTTTCCACAATGTCCAAATTACCTTCTTCTCTAAGCTTTTTACCGATCGATTGTGGAAAAAAACGCTCCAATTTGTTGCGCATCAGTGCTTCCGCTTGCATTTGTTTGTAAAGCTGGGCATTGTCAATGGCGATCGCCGCTTGATTTCCCAAAGCAGCTAAAAATTCTAGATCTTCTTCGGTGTAGACATGGGATTGAGATAAATTATCCACATACAATACCCCGATTATTTCTTCTCGTGGTTTTAAAGGGACAGCCATTGAAGCATGAATCGCTTGTGCAACAATAGAATGAGACTGAGCCAAACGCGGGTCGATGCGAGCATCAGTAGTTAAGATAGCTTTACCGTGCGCAAAGACAAAATGGGCAATCTTTTTGCTGTAGAAATGATTTATAGCAGCTATGCCAGGAAGCAATTTAACTGCTTTACATTCTATCTTTCCCGTGGCTTCATTAACCGTGAGAATGGCAGCTCGCTCTATATTCATAATCTCGAACAATAAGTCGAGAATTTTCTCCAATAGTTGCTCTGGCTGCTCGGGAAAGAACAACTGTTTACTGACTTCGAGCAAAACTTTTAATTTATCTACTGTTCGCTGATGAGCATCCTGCTGTCGAAACTTGAGTACTGATATCCCTACTGGATCAATTTCTAGTAAATTTTCCATGGCAAAGCTAGTTTGCTCTGAAGAAATTTGCTTGACTATGGTACTAGATACAGATATCTCAACCTCTTCTGTGTCAGAAGCTGCAAATAGCACCTCATTAGTAGGAGCTAGATCTTCATCACTTATCGTCTCTAGAAATTTGAACTTGACATTACCACAACGGATCGCGTCTCCATCTTTGAGTTCTGAGCGATCGATTTTGACTTCATTGACAAAGGTATGATTGCGGCTATTTAAGTCTTTAATAGTCGCGAATTCGTCAGCAATGATAATTGCTGCGTGGGAACGGGATAGACTTTGATCTACGATTGTAATACTGTTGTAGCTGCTCCGCCCGATAGTATTGCTTCCAAATTTCAACTGATAAATTCTTTCTTCAGGAGTTTGATTCAGGCAGATTAAATAGGGCATGTTTCTTTTTCCCTTCTTTTTATTTCCCTTTTCTTCTGATGCAGAATGTCGAAATAAATTTTTTCTGAAATTTTTTTAGAAAATTTGGATAACTTTAAGAAGCTTTTCGCAATGAAACCTGGCTAATCACAATACCTCCTCCTTACCGAACTTGTTTTTTAAGCTAAAGAGCGAACGGGAAGAACTAGAGAAAATGTAAAGATGACTTCACAATCATCTGAATATATGAAATAGTTTCTAAGCATTATTTGTAGTAGGGGCAATCGATCGATCGCCCCTACTTTTTACTTCCACACAGCAATACTAGTCTTTTACCTCGAAATGCTCGGCATTAATGGGTACCAGATGAGCTTTAACCATAATTTTATTTAGTTCTCGTACTAGCCGCTGTGCTTGGTGTTTGTACAGAGGAAGCAAAAGAGTTTGCGGTAAACGCTTCATCAAATCTCTTGCAGTACCGAGGCGACATCCAGAAATTCTGGCGATCGCATTAGCACCTTCAAAAACTGCGTCTCGTGTTAAGGCTTTTTCCACTCGCACCTGCCAACACTTAAGATGCGAGTTCAGTTTACCTCGTTCGATCCGTTGCAGTCCCTCAATTGTGGCTAAAACTACAAGGCGATCGCCTATAGCTAAACGATGATCGTCTAAAGGTAACAAAACAGAAGTATGGCTTGGTTTTTGGTGTAGAATCGGTACAACTCCATAACCATAGGCAACTTCTGCTAGCAGCATCCCATGAAGAGTATCATCAGCCTCGATTTGATATTCCGTCACCAAAATCGTCTGCTCGTTGAGGCGAAATAAGTTGGTAATATTTTCGCCAAACGCTGCTCCGGCAAATGCTTCAGCCGCCACTGTATAGGTGCAGAGAACTTGAGTATTAGGCAACAATCCTGTCAGATGTTCGCTTAATTGTTGTCCGGTAGTACGAATTACTAAATGACTGTTATGATTTTTAGCTCTTGCCATTAAAGCAACTTCCAGATTGAGGATTTCATCATCCGTTAAAACAACAACGCTTTTAGCCGTAAAAAGATTTGCTTTAGGGAGAGTTTCTGTCAAGTTGCCGACAATCAAGGGCATTTGAGGCAAAATCGTGCGATCGCAGTCAGCATTTAAAGAAATACCTAGTGAAGTACCTAGCGGTTCTCTTGCGAGTAACCGTAGGCTTCCTACCCAGCAGACAGCACAGTAGTAGATTTCTTTCGTCCTCTATTACTGCGTCTTACGTCTGGACAGTAGGCTTTTTCCCCGCT
>JADEWQ010000120.1 GCA_015207585.1 Pleurocapsales cyanobacterium LEGE 06147
GATAAAATACGGTCAGTCGTTGGGCGATCGTTCTCAATTCACCTATGGCGCAGGTCGGTTTGGTGAGATTGCTACTGCTCCGACAGCCTTGTAAAAAACAGGAGTTTAAGCCAAGCGATCTGGAGAGAGCGATCGCAGAGTCTGAGGGGTTCCAGTATAGGTTGTGGCGGTATTTCAAGGCTGTGCCAGTTTTAGACGACTCGCGGAACTACCTGCTAGGGTGAAGACGAACAAGTAGAACTAAACAGGAGAGGTATTGATGTCTAGTTTAGAAAAGCTGGAAGTAGCGGGCGTTCCATTGCTGCTGCGATCGCCCAATAATCCCAATCGCCATACTCCTCTAATTTTATTCTGGCATGGCTTCGGCTCTCCTAATTGTGAAGCTGACATCGCTGAAGCATTTCGGTTAGAACAGCTTGAAGTGTGGAAAGCCTATTTAGGATTGCCGCTTTTTGGTCAACGCTCGGTCGGTGCGGAAGACCTTATGCGCCGACAATTTGAAGACTATGTACTGCAACTTCTTCTACCTGTTATTGACCAAGCCATGCAGGAGCTACCGAGCGTTGTTGCGGGATTGCGATCGCATTGCGATCTAGACAGCAATAGCCCACTTGGCTTATTTGGTTTTTCCGCAGGTGGACTCGCTGCACTCTTAACCCTCACTGAAAGTCAGCTTCCGATTCAAGCAGCCGTCCTCGCTGGCGTGACGAAAGATCTTTCGGCAGCAGTGACAACTTATGAAAAATTTACGAAATCGGCTTACGAAACGCTGAAAGAACAGTACCCTGGGTTGAAACCAGAATACACTTGGTCAGAGGAATCTCAAGCAGCCAAAACTCGTCTTGACTTTGTAACTCGCTCAAAGGAAATTGCCCAAAGAGAACCGCTTCCTGCAATTTTGTTGATGCACGGTGTTCAAGACGAGGCATTTGATATATAGGATGTAGCAGTTTTATACGACGCGCTTAAAGTTCAGTACGAGCAAGCTCATCAGCCTGAGCGGCTTTCAATGAAGGTATTTCAACATTTAAAACACGCAATCGATCTGTCAAGCAATTCCTTACCAGACCAACGAACAGATATCGTTGAAATGGAGAAAGACATTGTTGAGTGGTTCAAGCAATATCTTGGAAGTTGGCAGTAGTCTAACAACACGATGGAGCGGACAGTTAAGAGTCTTTTCATCTATCGTTCTGGCCGATCTGCTGTCGCTCATTTTTGCCGTTGGGCTGCTTTATCTATCGGTAAGGACAGCACCTCAAGCTTATCGGTAAGGAAGTTTAGCGTTGAGTTGGTGTTGCCTGTAGGCTATTGTAAGTAGCGTAGTCTAAAAATTGCTAGGTTAGTGGAGTGTTAATAGGAAGAGGAGGGAAGAATCATGAACTCTAGTACAGAAGAATTGATGCAGCAACTAGGGCAACAGTACGAGGGTGCTGTGATGAAACCCCTGTGTACAGCTGTGGTGACTGTAACTCCAGGGCAAGAGGGACATGCACGGATGTCGGGTCATGCCCGTAGTTCTGATGGGTTGCTAGATTTGAACCTTGCGTTTCCTGCTGAACTTGGTGGTCGCGGGCAAGGAACCAACCCGGAACAACTCTTTGCTGCTGGTTATGCAGCCTGCTTTCATGGAGCGCTTGTGTTGGTTTCTAGGAAAGCAGGTATTGATGCATCTAAAGCAACGGTTACATGTACTGTAACAATTGGTAGAGATCCTGCGGATGGTGGATACATACTCGCCGCCAAATTAACTGTCGAGATTCCGGATGCAGACCGCGCGAAAACTGAGGAGGTGGTTGCCCAAGCGCACAAGCTCTGCCCTTATTCGAAAGCTATTGATGGCAATGTTGATGTGGAAGTGGCGGTAGTTTGAATTGTATGCCGCTTGTGGTCAGCAGCCCAATACCTCAGTCCTCAGTGCATTGGTTAGATTTGATGTCAGGAGAAACCAATTTAGCTGTTTTACTGAAATCCATCAATCCTCATATCTTCAGAATTACAATCGCCTAAAAATGCTGTTTCCGACTCCAATTTTCCGCAATATTTTAAGTACTATTTCTTATTGACAAATAATTATAATCTTAACCTATCACGAATGTGTCAGCCCTGCCCCTTGAGGAGAGAATAAAATAGGAACAATCTTTCTTCTCAAGTTTTAACCATGGACAAAACTACTATAGAACGGCAAAAGTTAATTACGGCAGTTAGCAACCTTCCTGATGAAGTTTTGCTTGAACTTGCTAGTTTTATTGACTATCTTTACTACAAGTCAGTTCAACGAAGAGAGGCTAACAATAATGCTGCTAATTTTTTATTGGCAGTTGCAGGCTTAGGCAACTCTTGTCAAGAGGATGTTTCAGAACGCGATGAGGAAATTCTACGCAATGAAATCGATCCTGTTTATGGCTGGAATCTCAAGTCAGGCGCTCCTAAATGACAGCGATACTTGATACCAGTTTTTTGTTTGCGTTAGCTGACCAAAGCGATCGCAATCATAAGCGTGTATTGGCTGTTGCTCAAAGCACAAATGAGGGTTTAGTCCTATCTGTGGTCGTTTTGCCTGAAATCTGCTATCTGATTGCATCAAGATTAGGGCATAAAGCAATGCGTCACTTTGTGTCTAGCCTTACAACCAAAGGAGTTCGAGTTGAACCTCTGATCTCAGAGGATTTGGTACGAGTCCATGAGATTTTACAACAATATGCTGATAGCCAGCTTGATTTTACAGATGCAGCAATCGTTACCATAGCTGAGAAGCTAGCCGTCACTCGTATTTACACGCTTGATCGTCGAGATTTTTCGATTATTCGTCCAAGTCACTGCGATTATTTTGAGCTACTGCCTTGAACGGTTACAGGTGCTGTAATAATTGGTAGAGATCCTGCGGATGGTGGATACATGCTTGCCGCCAAATTAACTGTCGAGAAGACTGCGAGAAAACTGAGGAGGTGGTTGCCCAAGCGCAGAAGCTCTGCCCTTACTCGAAAGCTATTGATGGTAATATTGACGTGGAAGTGGCGGTAATTTGAATGGTATGCCGCTTGTGGTCAGCAGCCCAATACCCCAGTGCAGCGGACGAACGACGATATTTCTGCTGCATTTGGGTGTTAAGTAGCTCCACTTAATTAAGCATAAAATATCTTGTAGGTTGGGTTTCATTCTTCAACCTAACAGCCATACGCAATAGATGGGTTTCGCCATCGCTCTACCCCTCCTACCAATAATTAGGTTGACTGACATCATTGCCGGCAACAGTTAGTTTGTGGTTAATCCACCATCAACGTTGAAAATTGCTCCTGTAATCCATTTCGCTAAGTCGGAAGCAAGGTAAACAGCTAAATTCCCGATATCTTCAGGTTCACCAATACGCTGAAGTGGATAAACAGTTTGCACCAATTTCTCAAACCCCTCCTTTTCCTCTAAAGATGCATTTTCAATAACGTTGCGTTCAAACATAGGCGTGCGAACTGTTCCTGGGGCGATCGCATTAACTCGAATACCACTAACACCGACTTCAGAAGCAAGTGATTTTGTAAATGAATTAATTGCTCCTTTGGTCAAAGAATAAGCAGTTGAGGGTCTACCTGGAATCATCCGTTGAGCAAAGTAAGACGAGATATTAATTACGCACCCTTGGGCTTGCCGTAGTTGTGGCAACAAGGACTGCGTAAGTTGAAAGGGAACTTTGACATTGAGATTGAGCTGTAGATCGAGCTCTTCAGAAGAAACCTCTGAGAAAGGGGTAAATCTTGCTAGTCCAGCATTGTTCACTAAAACATGAAGGAAGCCCCATTGGTGCGCGATCGCATCTGCTAAGTGAGTCAGTGCGTCTGCCTCTGTTAGGTCAATGGCAGTTAGCCGGACATCAACATCATATTCTTCCAGTCTTTCATAAGCCGCTTGCAGCGTTTCCATCTTGCGGGCAACAAGCCATACATCAGTACCGTTACGAGCAAAGGCTTCAGCAATGCCAAAACCAATACCTTCGCTGCTGCCAGTAATCAAAGCTTTGTGGTTAGGAAGTTGATTCATTTGTCCTTTACGTAAACGTCATAGTTTGAGCAAAAAAAGAGACTTCCGGGTACAATGTGACCACGGACGGAAGAAAGTCGCGGGTGCTGAGTTCGAGATTGCTTGCCGCCGCTTATCTTGGTCGTTAGACAGATGCTCTCCCTTTAAGCAAACCGTTACTGAATAGGAAATTTAAGATGCCAACAATTCGACAGTCATTGGTAGCCAGTTTGACTAGATTCTATCCTCTCTACAGCGGATGTAGTAAACGGCTGCAAAGAGCGAGCCTTCCGATCGGGTGGGCTTATATCCCGTCCGTAGGTAGGACAGTTTACAAGCCCCTAGGTTTAGCTATGAGATTTCTGAACAATCCAACGCTTCCGTCCTCTTCTACTCGATGGCGGGGACAACAATGGTTGAAGGATCTCCCACTCCCGCTCAGTTAATTCCGTGGTGTAGCGGTTGGCAGCTCGTTCCTTAACACGAAGAAACTGATGTGGTTTGAATCCTGTCGCCATTGCTGTAGACCCCAGATAACTGATGATCTAATTTGGATTGAATCTTCTTGCGGATCTGACTTGCTTTAGCTTTTATTGAGAAATATGTTCTGACTTAATACTATACTTGCTGATGGATTGCTTGTTTATATAACTTCTGAATCTTTTTGAGTACTTTGTCAAAAACTGACTTGCGCGTTTCGTTAGCCGGATCGAGAAGCTGTAATTTCTCGATCAATTTCGCTTCGCGCACATCTACATCCCCATCACTGTAAATTAAACCACTAATTTTTTCCAGCAATTCCTGATAATCTGCTTGGGTAGGATTTTCTCCCAAGTATTCTTCTAACCATCGATAACATTCTGCTGGCTGTACGGGTTTAAGTTCAGATAGTAAAGGCTTGATTTGTGAATCTTCGGCGAGTTGATGTTCCGCAGCCATACGACGCAAGTAGTTTCTTTCTTCCGGTTGGATTACGCCGTCTATCCAAGCGGCACCAATAAGGATTTTAAGGAGTTGTTTCATTTTTCTAGTTAGATTGACTGGCATATTCATTACGAGCTCTTTCTTAGCTTTACCATAAAGAATCCATCCATGTGATGTTGATGAGGAAAAATCTTAATCCAGCTTTCAGATGTTTTGAAAGAATAAGCTGGGGAAGAAGGTAATGGTGGCTCAATTGCCCAATTAGAATAAGTCTCCAGAAACGACTGTATAACCTCCTCGTTTTCTTGCGGATTAAGAGTGCAGGTGGCATAAACTAAAATACCTCCTGGCTTTACCCAAGTAGCCGCCTGTTTTAATAGTTCCCTTTGCAAGAGAGAAAGTTCCCTAATTTTTTCTGATGTTTGTCGCCAGCGAATATCGGGGCGTTTGTGGATAGTACCCAAACCCGAACAAGGAGCATCGAGTAAAACGCGGTCTGCTTCGCAGATCCCTGCGGGATCGCCTTTCTCTTTAAATTGCGTCAGTTTACGAATATCTCCAGCACAAATTTTAATCGAACTCAGTTGCAAGCGTTCGGCATTTTCTCGAACTTTTTGTAGGCGATTAGGAGCGCGATCGCACGCCCAGATTATGCCTTTATCCTTCATTAATTCGGCTATATGGGTTGTTTTACCTCCTGGTGCAGCACAAGCATCGATGACGGTTTCTCCTGGTTGAGGATCGAGAAGATGAGTTACCAGTTGCGCGCTACTATCTTGTACTATCCACCATCCTTCCCGATAGCCAGGTAGTTGTTTAATCTGCCCAAAACTGCCAGTTAATCTTAAAGCTTGAGGTAAATGAGGAAGGCGAGTTACCGATATACCTGCATCGACTAATACTGTCTCTAAGGCTTCAACAGAAGTTTTGAGTACGTTGACACGCAAATCCGTTGTCGGCGATTGATTGAACCAAGCACATAATTGGTTAACTTCTTCAAAAGGTAATTGTTTTAACCAAATTTCCACAATCCAATTGGGAAGGCTATGTAAAATGCCCAAACGCTCTACCGGATTTTCTGGTAAAAGTAACGGATCGGCACGTACGGCTTGGCGAACATATTCCCTCAACAAACCATTAACAACGCCCGCTAGTTTGCTTAATCCGTTGGCTTTGGCTAATTCTACTGTAGTATTTACTGCTGCCGACTCGGGGATTTGACTGAGATAGCGTAGTTGGTATAAACCGATGTGCAGGATAATACGCAAATTGGGAGGTTGTTGGCGCGCTTTTTTCTTTCCTAATAAATCGATTAATGCATCTAGCGATCGCTTTCGTCGTACTATTCCGTAAACTAGTTCGCTTACTAAACCTCTATCTACATTACTAAAATTGGTTTGTCGCAAGACGCGATCGAGAGCAATGTCTGTATATACTTGCTTGCGATCGAGATCGCGCAAAGCATTGAAAGCAACTTGACGAGGATTAGTAACAGATATCACACGAACTACATTTCATGATTATCAAGACTTTTCTTTTTTACCCAAGTAGAAAAATGGAGCTAACCGGACTCGAACCGGTGACCCCTGCAATGCCATTGCAGTGCTCTACCAACTGAGCTATAACCCCTTATAGTGCGTTTATTATGATGCCTTAGTTTGTTATCTATAGTCAAGGGTTTTTTCGATATTTGTTTTAAATTAGATGGGTTAGACAATTACCCATAAGGAAGTAAACCACCATCATAGCAGCAGCAGCGGCAGCAACCAACGTGCCAGCAAGCATTAGGGAGAATTCTTGCTGCTGAAGAGCCTCTTGCATCAAATGCAGAGACCAAGCTACTAATGCAACATCAAATATGAGAATTGGAGTTAGCATTTTTTACGAAATGTAAACTTTGACTTACTTTAATATATATTATTTTCTCGAGCAGATGCTAATTTCTCATATATTTAAGTTTTATTAAATGAGGCTAATTAGCTGAACCGTACTGGCACTCGATGTTCTTGGAGATAGGTTTTGACTTGTTCGACTGTCAATTGCCCGTAGTGCAGTAATGAAGCTAACAGTGCTGCTTCCGCTTTTCCTGTCGTGAGGGCTTCATAAATATGCTGACAGTTTCCTGCACCACCAGAGGCGATCGTTGGAATTTCAACTTGTTCGGCAATCGCTCGCGTTAACTCCAGATCGTAGCCAGCCTGAGTGCCATCTGCATCCATGCTGGTAACTAAAAGTTCTCCCGCGCCTCTTTTTTCTACTTCTTTAGCCCATTCGAGAGCATCTATACCCGTGTTATCTCTGCCACCGCGCACGTAAACATCCCAACCAGGATTGTCGGAATCTTTGCGCCGTCTAGCATCTATAGCCACTACGATACACTGTTTGCCAAAGCGATCGCTTGCCCGATCGATGAATTCTGGGTCTTTTACCGCAGCAGAATTGATACTAACTTTATCTGCTCCTGCTCTTAATAATTTTTTAATATTTTCTAAGGATTGAATGCCACCGCCAACGGTGAGAGGAATGAAAACTTGTTCGGCGGTACGATATACCACATCAATAATAATATTGCGATCTTCGTGAGTAGCAGTAATATCGAGGAAAACTAATTCATCTGCACCGGCATCGTTGTACACTTTTGCCAGTTCTACTGGATCTCCAGCATCTTTGAGGTTAACAAAGTTAATTCCTTTCACCACTCGCCCTGCCCTAACATCTAGACAGGGTAAGATTCGTTTGGCAAGCATAATAAAACTTTTTTTCTCTTAACGCAGTTTAGTATTTCTTATAAAGAATCAATTGTCAACAGTCATTCATCATTGGTAATTGGTAATTGACCCATTACCGCTAAATCCCCCCCTAAAATTGTAGGATGAGCCTAATCCATACAGTCATAAGACGAAACTAACTTGCTATAGCAAATGTGCTAATTTCGTCTAAAATATTTTTGACTTTTGACTTTTTACGGCTGTTCTAAATTTTGATAGTCAGTCTCGTGAGAGAATAAGCCGAGCAAGGGTCCCAAGATTGCCCCAAAGATAAAACCTCCTGCGTGCGCCCAGTAAGCAATGCCACCGCTTTCCATGCCTATGTTGGCACTTACTTCCAAGGCAGTAAGACCATTGAAAGCTTGCTCGATAAACCAAAAACCGAGGAAATAAATAGCAGATATTCTAAATGTAGGGAAAAAGAAGCCTAAAGGAATCACTGTAATAATTTTGGCTGAAGGAAACTTAATAATATAGGCACCCATCACACCTGCGATCGCACCGCTAGCACCTAGGGAAGGAATAGTAGAGGCAGGGGAAAAAAACCATTGGCACAATACAGCTAAAGCCCCACAAGTCAAATAAAAGATTAAATACTTAACTCGACCCAACTGCTCTTCAATATTATTGCCAAAAATCCATAAAAAGAGCATATTAAAACCAACGTGAGTAAAGCTGGCATGGAGAAACTGGGAGGTAAATAAAGTGAGAACTTCTGGTACGGGTTGATTGACGGCAATACCGCTAAAACTGGCTGTTAATTCCCTAGGAATGACCGCAAAAAACTGAAAAAATATTTTTAATTGGGCAGGAGTTAAACTAAGTTCATAAATGAAAACAAAAATATTAATAGCAATGAGAGCATAAGTAACGTAAGGGGTTATCTTAGTCGGATTTTCATCCTTAAGGGGAACCATATTGTTTTATTATCTGGATTTTTTTAGGTAATTAACAAGAATATAGATAGCAGTACTCTATCCTGACCTACATTTAAGAGTAGGACGAGAAGTTACCTCTTGTCATCCACCCATAAATACTTCTTTTTCCTACCCCAGATAGATTGCTAAAATAAGCAATCTACGCTTTAGAAACTCTTTTGCCTTTTTACTTTTTACTTGTTATATGTCCTTCGTCGGTTTACACATTCACAGCGACTATAGTTTGCTTGACGGTGCTTCTCAAATACCTCAAATGATCGATCGCGCGGTAGAATTGGGCATGCCTGCCATTGCCTTAACCGATCACGGGGTGATGTATGGAGCGATCGAATTAATTAAGGTTTGTCGCAACAAAAGCATTAAGCCGATTATTGGCAACGAAATGTATGTGGTCAATGGTGATATTGAAGTCAACAAACGCTACAGAAAATATCACCAAGTTGTTTTAGCCAAGAATACTCAAGGCTATAAAAATTTAGTCAAGCTAACTACTCTTTCTCATCTCAAAGGTTTTCAGGGTAAAGGCATCTTTGCTCGTCCCTGCGTTAATAAAGAATTACTCCAGCAATATCATGAAGGGTTAATCGTTACCAGTGCTTGTTTGGGAGGAGAAATTCCTCAAGCAATTTTAGCAGGAGATTTACAACGAGCGAGGGATGTAGCCAAATGGTATAAGAGAGTCTTTAGAGACGATTATTATTTAGAAATTCAAGATCACGGTTCCCCAGAAGACCGAATTGTCAATGTCGAACTGGTCAAAATTAGTCGTGAACTAAATATCGATATAGTTGCCACTAACGATTCTCATTTTATCTCTTGTTATGACGTAGAAGCTCACGACGCACTTTTGTGTATTTTGACGGGTAAGCGAATTACTGACGACAAACGACTGCGCTACAGCGGAACAGAGTATCTCAAATCTGCCGAAGAAATGAAGTTGCTTTTTCGCGATCACTTGAGTGATGAAGTAATCGAAGAAGCAATTAACAATACCTTAACAGTTGCCGATAAAGTCCAACCTTACAATATTTTAGGCGAACCTCGCATCCCAGATTATCCCGTACCTGCGGGTCACACTGCCGATAGTTATTTAGAAGAGGTGGCTTGGAAAGGTTTATTAGAAAGACTCAAATGTCCCAATCCCTCTGAAGTCGATCCGGTTTACAAAAAAAGATTGGAAGCCGAACTTAAAGTAATGCAAGAAAAGGGGTTTTCTACTTACTTTTTGGTAGTGTGGGACTATATTAAATATGCTAGGGATAATGATATTCCTGTCGGTCCTGGAAGGGGTTCGGCAGCAGGTTCTTTAGTAGCTTATTGTCTCAAAATTACTAACATTGACCCCGTTCACCACGGACTTTTATTCGAGCGTTTTCTCAATCCCGAACGGAAATCAATGCCAGATGTGGACACCGATTTCTGCATAGAAAGACGGGACGAGATGATTCAATACGTTACTAGAAAATATGGGGAAGCCAATGTAGCGCAAATTATTACTTTCAACCGCATGACATCTAAGGCGGTACTCAAAGACGTAGGACGAGTATTGGGTATTAGTTTTGCCGATACGGATCGCCTGGCAAAATTAATTCCGGTAGTACGGGGTAAACCAACCAAACTACAAGTAATGATTTCAGAAGCTACTCCCGAACCTGAGTTTAAACAAGCTTATGACCGTGAGACTGTCAAAGTTTACAATGACCAAAAAGAAGAAGTAGGAGAAATAACTGTCAAACACTGGATTGATATGGCAATTCGCATCGAAGGTACGAACAAAACTTTCGGGGTTCATGCAGCCGGAGTAGTTATTTCCTCCCAACCTTTAGATGAAGTGGTTCCCCTACAAAGGAATAATGATGGCGCAGTAATTACCCAGTATTTTATGGAAGATTTGGAATCGCTGGGTTTATTAAAAATGGATTTTTTAGGTTTAAAAAATCTGACTACTATTAAAAGAGCTGCCGAGCTAATTAAACAAAATAGAGGAGTTGAATTAGATTTAGAGCAACTACCTCTAGACGAGCGCAAAGCATTAGAAATTCTTGCTAAAGGTAAAATCAAAAAACTACCCGAAGATGTTCAAAAGACTCATAAACTTCTAGAAGCTGGCGATTTAGAAGGCATCTTTCAGCTAGAATCTGAAGGCATGCGCCAGATAGTTAGAGATTTAAAACCATCGGGTATTGAAGATATTTCTTCTATTCTCGCTCTCTATCGACCGGGACCTCTAGATGCAGGTCTAATTCCTAAATTTATTAATCGCAAACACGGTCGCGAACCGATTAAATACGAGCATCCCCTCTTAGAAACAATTTTGAAGGAAACTTACGCTGTCTTAGTTTATCAAGAACAAATCATGAAGATGGCACAAGATTTGGCTGGTTATACTCTAGGGGAAGCAGACTTGCTGCGCCGTGCTATGGGTAAAAAGAAAGTTTCCGAAATGCAGAAGCATCGAGAAAAGTTTATTGATGGCGCGACTAAAAATGGTGTCAGACAAGAAATTGCCGAAGAATTATTCAAGCAAATGCTCGATTTTGCCGAATATTGTCTCAGTTACGACACGGATATTTTAACGGTAGAATATGGAGCAATACCTATTGGCAAAATTGTCGAAGAACAAATCGAATGCAATGTCTATACATTAGATCCCAACGGTTTAATTTATACTCAACCGATTGCTCAATGGCATAAACGAGGAGAACGAGAAGTCTTTGAATATATCCTTGAAGACGGTTCTATTATTCGAGCAACTAAAGACCATAAATTTATGACTATTGATAGTCAAATGCTATCTATTGACGAGATTTTTGAACGAGGATTAGAACTTAAGCAAGTTCAATCTATTTATTAATGGGATAAATGTTTATTCAATTGCTCTTAATCGTTAATTTAAAATAGGGACGTAGCCATACTATGTCCTTACAAAGTTTTTAAATAAGTATAAAAATTGGTTTAAATAGTTAAGACTATAGCTTTTGGCTCAAAAACAAATTCACCATAATCGGCTAAATCATCCAAACCTAAAAAACCTAGAAAGACTTCGCTTAGTAGCCACAAGAACGTCAGGATGAATAATTTTTGCCAATATACTTTTTTCATCATGACCTCCTCACTTAATTATTATTTTTTTAATATTCGAGCTAAATTTTAAACTTTTAATTTCACCTTAACTATCAATCGGGAAGGAAAAGGGATACAAACAGAATTTTTAAAAAATAGCTAAATAAATATAAATCACTTTCTTCGTTCTGCCGTACCCTTCTTCCTCAACTTCTTGATAATTAGTTTCTGTCTAAACTCTTTAGAAAAGATTCAACTCGATTGAGATAAACTCGATCGCTAATAGTTTCTGGAGATAGTCTTCCCTGGGAGATCGCCCCTTTGACTAAATCTTCAGCTTTGACTCTTCTGGTATGAACAGCAGTTATAAAAGCAGCGTTGCTGGGAATACCTTGTTCGGCAAAAGAACCTTGATAAGCACGACTAACGAGATTAAAAGGTGTAATTTCCACGATATTTTGTGTAGAAGTACGAACAGCAGCCATTTCGTTAGCCAATGTAGGTGTGGCGATTGTAGTCAGAGAGAGAGCGGATAAAATACCAATTACTAGACGTTTCATTATTTTTTCTCCTCGAAAATGTTATCTAACTTGCTTTGTTTCCTTTGCTTATTAGAATCGCTTTTCTAACTGAGGAGGAACCAATAGATAACTGAGAAATTGATAAAGATTGGGTGAGAAAACTAAGTCATAGATTCAGAGAAGATTAATCTAGAAAACTTTACCCGCGTTTCTCCTAAAGCGACGCTTCTTTTAGGGATAGTCATTCGTCCTTTATCATTTGTTATTTGTACTAATGACCAATGACTGATGACTAATGACTATTCGTTAAAAGTCGCTTTCCTTCTCATCCACCAGGCAATAATGCTTAAAAATACCAATCCCATCAATCCTGCAATTGGATTGCCATCAATTCCCGTTATCCAAGTGGGAACTTTGCCCGTATACTCAAACAATTGACCAACATTGAGGATATAATAACCCCAGACTAAACCAGCATGAAGCCCGATACAAATTCCCAGGCGATCGCTATGTCCCCACTTCGCCCAAACTAAAGTTAAACCAAGAATAACCAGAGCGGGAAAAGTCACCCAAGTACGAATTATCTCTTCTAAGGGTTTAATAAAGTGAGCGAGAGCAAAAAGTAGTGCGTTAGTCCAAATAACAGCTTTTTCGGCGTAATCTCGCTCTAATTCAGTTAAGATCCAGCCGCGAAAGACTAACTCTTCTGCCAAACCAATGCCTAAAGCACTAAGCAAACCTTCGGCAATTATCCGCAGCAAAGAGACTGAAGGAGAATTAAATTTTACCCAACCGAGAATTCCCTCACAAATAAACAAACCCCAGCAGAAACAAAAACCAATAGCCAAACCATCGAGCAACTCGATACCATTCTTTCTCGTCCAGATTAGACCATATTGTTGCAGTATTTTTGGCTGTCGATAGAGATATTTGCCCCAAAATCTTTGTAAGAGTATGAACTGAACAAACAATAAACCCATAGTAGCGATCGCCACTAAATTGGGATCGTCATCGAAAAACAGATAAATAGGCGTTGTTATTGGCAGCCAAACTAGCAACAAAGCCAACAAAAAAATTCCCAGCCTTACTGGTGCTGGGTAGCTCGCTATTTTTCGCAGAAAAAGTTTCAATGATTTTGAGTTATTTAGTCTATAGCAGTTATTATTAGTGCGATCGCCAATTAAAAACTATTTTCCTTCTCGAACTTTGTACGGGCAAACAGCTGTTTTCCCCTACTGTGTACGGACGTAGCATGCTACGTCCCTACTTCTTACGGGCGAACAGCCGTTCGCCCCTACTGCAAATTACTCGTCTGGTTCGATGGTACTGCTCAAACCATGATTGCGCAGGGTTTCGCAGTAAAATTCTGCTGGTTCTAAAGCACAAGTAATCACTAACCCAACACCATTAGTATGAGCTTCCATCATGATGTTAACTGCTTGAGGTTGGGTCATCCCCGCAATAGTTTTCATTAAAGTTTGGACGACATACTCCATCGTGTTGAAGTCATCGTTATGCAGTAGAACCCGATAGCGAGGCGCAGGTTTGCGGACTGTGGATGTTGAACGTTTTTCAATAACAGAAGTTCCAACAGACACGGTTTTTTCCCTCAAGTGTTTTATCCTAAATTTCAGCTAAAGATAAATTATCAAATATGTATCTTCTGTCAGAATAACTCAGACTTATGTAAACTGTATAGTAAAAAAGTTAAATTAACTTAACATTTTTTCTATGCAGGTAACTTCCTTAGCAGCGAGCGACCGCCTTCCCGGTCAATACTGGCAATGGCGCGGACACTCGATTTACTACGTTAAAGCAGGTGAAAGACAACCGGAAAAACCGCCATTGCTATTAGTTCATGGTTTTGGTGCATCCACTGCCCATTGGCGCAAAAATATTGCCAAACTCAAGCAAGACTTTCAGGTTTGGGCTATAGATTTACTTGGTTTTGGACGTTCTGCCAAGCCGAATTTAGTATACAGTAGCAATTTGTGGCGGGACCAACTGTATGACTTTATTACCGAGGTAATCGAACAGCCAGCAGTATTAACAGGTAATTCTTTGGGTGGTTATGTTGCTTTATGTGTGGCAGCCCAATGCCCTGAAGCGGCAGTTGGTTTAATTTTAATTAATAGTGCCGGTCCTTTTACAGATTCGGATATTTCTGCGAAAAACAATTCTGGTCAAAGGCGCTGGAGCAAACTATCGCGTTCCCTTCTCTTACAACCTTGGGCAAGTTATTTGCTTTTTCAATACGTACGCAGACGGGGGACTATTCGCAAAACCCTAGAAAAAGTCTACCTCGATCGCAGTGCCGTAACCGAGCAATTAATAGAAGAAATATACCGTCCTTCCTGTGATAAAGGCGCAGCTCAAGTTTTTGCTTCTGTGTTTAAAACCCGGCAAGGAGAAAAAGTTGATGTTCTTCTCAAGCAACTCAAATGTCCTCTGCTAATGCTTTGGGGAGAAGGAGATCCCTGGATAAATGCTAGAGAACGAGGGGCGAAATTTCGTCAATATTACCCCAGCCTAACAGAATATTACCTTAAAGCGGGTCATTGTCCTCACGATGAAATTCCCCAACAAGTCAACAGCTTAATCTCTTCTTGGGTTTTATCTGTCAGTGACCAAAACCCTTAATTGCGGTTTTCTTAATATTTTGTTACAAATAAGAGGAACTATCACTCAAACTGGATTTTTATGCTTGGTGGCTTTGTTGGTTTCAATAACGACAGAGGCAGTGATTGGGGAGAAAATATCCTCAACACTGTTGCTAGTAACACCATCCGCCACCTATTTACTCGCAGTGAGTCAATAGAGGTTGCGGTTCGCTGTAATCCCTCGAGTAAATTGTTACAAGGTACGATCGACGGCTTTAAAATGAATGGTCGCGGGTTGGTAATTCGCCGAGATTTTCGTACCGAAGAGATGTCTTTTGAGACTGATACTGTCTCTATTGACTTCGGTTCGGCACTTCAAGGAAAAATTGCCCTCAAACAACCAACTCAGGCGATCGCCCAAATAAAATTAACGGAAATAGATATTAATCAGGCTTTTCAAGCAGAGCTAGTCAGAAAGCGTTTAGAAAATTTATCCCTACCAAGCTTAACTGAATTAACAGGAGGCGAACCCGTTTCCTTTACGGAAGTTGAATTGCAACTCTTACCCAACAACGAGATTAAAATATTTGCCAAAGCTAGCTGGGGCGATCTCGGCAAAGCCGAGGCGCGTAGCGACTGCAGTGTACCTGTTAGCCTTCGTTGCCGCTTAAATGTACTGAAGCGCAGACGCATTCAGTTTGAGAACGTTCGGTTTGAACCAGATGCTATCCCAGCAGATCTGAAAGAAATATCCCAAAAATTAACTCTTTCTTTAGGGGAAATTCTCAACGATATGGTCGATTTAGACCGTTTTAATCTCGATGGCGTAACCATGCGTCTTAATCGACTAGAAACCCAGGGAAAAAACCTACTATTTAGTGGTTATGCTCAGATCGAACACGTTCCTCGCCGTGGATAATTCTCGCTAACTGTTCTCTCTACGGGATTTTAGGGAACAGTCACCAGTCACCAGTTAATAACTGACTTCTGACTTTTGACTTCTGCTGTATATTTATTTACATCCACTTACTAGTTTTAACTGTGGAACTAGAATCGAGAACCGAGCTTGTACTTGTAGTTCTTAATCCCCAAAGGACAAAAAGACAGACAAGCACTATTGCTATTGACAAAGACAGCAGAAGAGCCGTCTGAAGATACTGCAATATACTCGGGTTCCATATCTTGAGCTACGCTGGCATTTGGTCCAAAAATCCTTATCCCTGCCTCAATTAGCTCCTCTTTTTGGTCGTTAAAAGCAGTAAAGTCAGCCGTAGTAACATTTTCTTGGGTGAGGTTGGTAAACCCTTCAGAGACATCGATAATGCTGACAGAACCTTCTGGATCGATAGTGTATTCTTCATTGGGTTCGCCTTCATTTGTTACCAAAACCCTCTTACCGTCGGGTGTAAAGGTAAGTGCATCGGGTAAAGCACCTACTTCAACCTCAGCTAATAGATTACCCTCTGAATCGAGGAATACCACATTTCCAGGCTGTTGTGGGTCTTCGTTTTCTATGGTACCGCCACTACACCATCAAAGACACTTACACTATTGGCAACACCACCAAAAGCTTCAACATCGATAGAGTCAATCTTCACTAAATTTGTAGGATCGCTGATATCTAAAATATCAATAGCCGGTGTTTCAGCATTGACTGTAAATAGACGCTGGGACTTGGGGTCATGGGCAGTAATTTCCGCTGCACCTGCATCAAAAATTCCAGTTTCATTTATGCTGATGGGAGTAAGGGAAATTGCTTTAGAGGGAATGGGGGCGGTTTTTGCTGTATTTAGTAATGTATCACTTTGTTCAATAAGTTCTGAATTGTTTGAGATATCCATATAATTTCTGTTAGCAAAAAAATTTCTGCTGCACTTAGTGAGTCCAAAAGTAGCTTTTTGTCTGCAGCAAAATCAGAATCTCATGAAAAAGTTAAGAAATGCTTATTAAATTATTAAAAGCAAAAATTTTACACGCTAATTGGTATTCCCTTTTTCGTAGGTTGTCCTGTTGGAGTAAATGTCCAAATATCTCGTTTATGTTGTGGTCCGTAGCTAATGTGAATTGGTCGTTCTTTGCCGTAAAAATAAAGAGAATCGAAGGGAAGTTGTTGCTTTAAAATCCATTTTACTAATTCATTGCTATCGAACTCTACAATTAAAAAATCACAAGCTGCTCCCAATCTTTCACAGTAATATTTACCATTTTGTTTTAGTTCATGAGCCATATGTTGATCTCTAGTTGGATCGATGCGACCATTTTTTATTCCTGTATCTGGGTCTTTTTTATTTAAAAAACGTTTTAGATCTGCCGAACAAAAGCCATAAGTAAGTTTGAATTTTTGTTTGCCAAAGTATTCTATTACTGGATCGATAATATATTGATTTAACTTTTTAAGAGCAGTGATACTATCAGGATTTTTGGGTTTTGGGTCAATTTGGATTGCATATTTTTGATAAGTTTGAGTACAAGTACAAAAATCTTCTAAAGTTAGATATTTTCCGAGTTGGATAGCTTGCATTTTTTAGAAATAAAGCGAATATGTAAAAAAAATTGACCTATTTTAAAAATAATTAATCCAAGTTTAGTGATTCCCAGAGGACAAATGGGCACTTTATATCTAGATAATAGTGCTTCAAAAAATAAGGTATGGCTAAGTTACAACATAAATTTACTTTGGCTGCTGTTATTTTTTTCTGCGGCTTAGAAACGATCGAGGCAAGCCCAGCCCGTAGTGCTTCTCTAATGTTAGGTTTAAAGGAAAATTTTTAAAATTATTATTTAGTTAGTAAACAAAATAGAACAAGCAATACAGCTTCACCTTCACAAGCTGTACTCAAAAAATTTATAGCTGAAGACATCAACCAAAATATAGAAGAGCGTTATCAAGGTTTAGTCGAAGATGATGGAGAAAAAATAGGATTGCTTGCTAGCCAGAAATTATTACAATCCCAAGATTTATTAACGGAAGCAACACAAGAAAATTTGGAGCAAACAGCTGCTCTACTTGGTTCTGAAGCTATCTTATCTGAAGAGTCATCGCCCGATCGCCTTCCAAAATCTTTACTGTATAGTCTGATTGCATTAATTGCTATTTGCGCCTCACCGATGTTTCGTTTTTTAGGTAGATCTTATATTTGGGGTAAAGAAGGAATTATCGAAAATTTTAGAGATAAATATGGTAAACCAAAAATTTCTGAAAGTACGACTTTTTTACACAATCGAGCTTTAAAAGAGTTAGAAAATTTTGCTCGGCAAGTGGAAAAAATAGACGCTGAAAAATTTAGCAGTGAAGAATTTTTACTTTTTTATAAAATTAAACAAGCGATCGAACAAAAAATCAAAGAATACCAAAATTTAGCCTATAGTGGAGAATTACTAAGAATAGCGATCGCTACTCAAAGTAGTTTTTTAAAAATCGAGCAAACGGAATTACGCTTTCGCAGTACTAAACAACAAGAATTTTATCGTTTTGTAGAAGATTCCCTTTCTCAAGATACAGATAAAAATTGCTTTAGAGATTTAGTTAAAAAGAAATTAGCTGAAATCGTTCCTCGTCTCAATACAGTCGTACTATTTATTTTTATTTTTTGTGCGATCGCTTAATAAAATAATTTTATTAATTGATATATAAATCGATATTAGCAATATTATTATGGGTATTATTTATCGCGTAAGGGCAACTTTAGAATTCATGTTAATCGATTAAGAAAATCTTTTTTGATTACCGAAGGACTTTCGGTAAAGCCGCGATTAACAAACTCAGCCAGAGCTTTTGCTTGGATACCTTCAAGGAAAAAACTCGATTCAACTCGAACGTACTCTTTTTTGGTTACTCGGTTTAAATGATAGAAAGTTAATTGTTTATCCTTCCAAATCCAGAGTTCAGGGATACCAATATTTTGATAACTTGATTTTAAGATTTCAATATCGCTACTACTGAAAATAACTTCTACTGCTAGATCGGGTAAAGGTTTTCGAGCGTTAAAACTATATGCCACATCTGGTTCTCTACCTGCTTGTCCCACTGCTTCAAGTCTTGTCTGTCTAAAAGGAAAATCTTGAATGTTATATTTTTCGCAATAAGCAATAATCAGGCGATTGATTACCTCGGCAATTATTTCGTGATTTAATCCAGGCGACACGATAATTATTTCTCCATTAAAATATGACACTCGATAACCTGGATATTCTTCAGAGCTAAATGCTTGGTAATCACTCCAAGTTGCTCCAGTAATACTTAGTACCTGATCGTGTCGGGCAAACCGCTCTCTATTAAGGGGTAATTTTGATGTGATTAACATCGGTTTTCAACTTCTTCTACTTTTTGTGCAAACTTGCAAACTTAGTAATGCACTTACGTTTTCGATCTTATGGAGGTCGCCACCTTCTAATATTAGACCTCTTGCATGAATCAAGCGATCGCGAAACTTAGTCCACGGTTATACAAACCAGCAATGAGGTTAAAACGTAATCCGAATCGACGACGGCGATTAGGATATGGTTGAGCTAAAATCCGAAAAATCTTTAAACAACGAATGAC
>JADEWQ010000121.1 GCA_015207585.1 Pleurocapsales cyanobacterium LEGE 06147
TGTTTTAAGAGTTTTTTCAGGCTTGATTCTGATTCGGCTATTTCTATGCGGACTACTCCTGACATTTTTTTAGTGCTAACTATTCTTTAACTATTTGTAGCATTCTTTTTTCTATTTCATATAAAAAGCTTCTGCCCAATAACAATTGGCAGTGCTGCTCCGCAATCTGAATGGAACGCAGTTATTAATTGCGAATTGCGAATTGCGAATCGCCTTTACCCAACTTTTAAATGTTGTATTTCAACAGGATTTAGTATTATTAACTCTTGCTTGATTTGCGATCGCTACCTTCCTCTTTCTCCAAAAAAAGTAGTGCGTTAAGCTTCAAGTTAACGCACCAATTAATTTCGAGCTCAGTCAAACTTATTTAACTAACTGCTACAGCAGGTTGAGTCCAACGCCCGAGAGCCTTACCAATTATTCCCAGCTCTTGCATCAAACGATCGAAACGTTCGGGAGTCAAAGATTGAGGTCCATCAGAAAGAGCTTTGGCAGGGTTCGGATGTACTTCAATCATGAGCGAGTCAGTGCCGGCAGCAAGTGCTGCTTTTGCCATCTGCGGGACATATTCAGCCCTGCCCGTTCCGTGACTCGGATCGATCATAATAGGCAAGTGAGTCAGAGAACGCAAGATGGGTATGACTGCCAAATCCAAGGTATTGCGAGCATAGTGGGAGTCAAAAGTACGAATTCCTCGTTCGCAAAGAATTACGTTAGGATTGCCTGCTGCCAAAATATACTCGGCTGCCATCAACCACTCATCAATAGTAGCGGACATACCTCGCTTGAGCAGCACTGGCTTATCCTGAGCCCCTACTTTTTTAAGTAAGGGGAAATTTTGCATATTTCTTGCCCCAACCTGTAGCACGTCCGCTACTTCGGCTACTTTCTCTACGTCAGCAGTATCCATTACCTCAGTAATGATGCCCAAGCCACTTGCTTCTCTTGCTGCTGCCAGCAGTTCCAAAGCACTTTCACCGTGACCTTGGAATGCATAAGGAGAGGTGCGAGGTTTATAAGCTCCACCCCGTAAAAACTGCGCACCAACTGCTCGTACGCTTTTTGCGGTTGCGACAATCATTTCCTCATTTTCTACCGAACAAGGACCGGCTACCACAACTACAGGATGATGTTGTCCAAAAGTAACCAAACCAGAGGAAGTAGGAACGACTACCTCGCTCGGCTCCCCATGGCGGAACTCTAAACTAACTCGTTTGAAAGGTTTTTCTACTCGCAAAACCTCTTCGATCCAAGGACTGATTTCCTCTATTTGCAGTGGGTCGAGCGAAGCAGTGTCGCCAACCAACCCTATCACTACTTTATGCTTACCAACAATTTTTTCTGGTGTTAGTCTCCATTCCTGGAGTTCTGTGCTAATGCGCTCGATTTCTTCTTCTGGAGAGCCTACTTTCATTACTACAATCATGTTTTGTTCCTTATCAGCGATGGGTGCTACCGCAGGAATGGTAGTCATAGTTTGGGAAAGACAAGAGAAGTTAGAACTTAATCTCCCTTTGCTTGTTTACGGCTAGTGCGCCAACTGGCGATGGAATCTCCCATTCGCCCCCAATTAAGTTTAAATTCTTCCAGTCCCCACCAACTGCCAACTCTATTCTCATCCCAGGAAGCAGAAAAGATGCCATAGCTTAATCCCAGAAATCCTAAACCGAATAAGCTAAGGGTGACAAATAGGACGAAATAAGGGGGCAATTCCAACCACTTATGGCTCAATATCCAGTAAAAAACAAAAAAGGATGACATGCCCATAGCAGTAGGAATGCCGCAAAATAGAGCCATCCGACGAGCCATTCTTTTACTAACAACATCAGGAATAGTCGCTAAACCAGCATTTGACCTATCAGCTTGCTTGGGTTTTGCCGATACCTTTTGACTCGGAGTAGCGGCTTGTTTGAGCTTTTTTTTCTTATTTTGACGGGGTTCAAAAGGCATGCGACCCCCTTTGGTTTTAGAAGACATAGACCGACATAATAACTAACGGCGAATGCCAAGACGACTGATTAAATTTTGATAGCGTTCCAAATCTTTTTGTTGAATATAAGCTAACAAACGTCTGCGGCGACCGATCATTTTGAGTAAACCTCGCCGTGACGAATGGTCTTTTTCATTCTTTTTAAGATGGGCAGTTAACTGGTTGATCCGCTCTGTGAGCATTGCTACTTGGAGATCGGCAGAACCAGTATCGGTTTCGTGTACTTGATATTCAGCAAAAAGTTCCTGTTTTCGCTTTTGGGTTAAAGCCATAGTGTCAATTCAAACAGATTAAATACTGCAAACTTCCATGTTATCATCAAATTTTTGAGCATTCATAAATTCATTTTAACTCCGTGAGCGGGAAGTCCCTCGCCTCTGGCGATGGGGTCGCTCCGCGCACCTGCGGTCAACGTTCTTTGGGAGCTTGTCTCCCAAAGCTGCGTTGACTTCGTGAGAAAGCGAACTTGTAACTAAGCTGGACAATCTATAAGAATATCTATTATCATAATATATAGTTAGTGATAAGGTCGAAACTAATGTATAAGGCATACAAGTACAGAATTTATCCTACCCCGGAGCAAAAGGTCTTATTAGCCCAACACTTCGGCAATGGGAGATGGTTTTGGAACTATGCCTTAAACCTCTGTGAACAAACTTATAGGGAAACTGGGAAAGGGCTAACCAGAAATGCTATCCAAAAACTTCTACCGGAGTTGAAGAAGGAGCATGAATGGCTAGGTCTTTGCTATTCCCAATGTTTGCAAGTAGTAGCACTTAACCTTAGTACTGCTTATAAAAACTTCTTTGAGAAACGGGGTGGTTATCCTCGATACAAGTCAAAGAAAGGTAGGCAATCCATACAATATCCTCAAAACGTCAAATTAGAAGGCGATTACTTAAAACTACCAGGAGCGGTAGGTAAAGTATATTGTCGGCTAACTAGACAGTTTGAAGGTACTATCAAAACTACTACGATTTCATTAACTTCTTCTGGTCAATACTTCGCTTCTATTCTTGTCGATGATGGTAAATCCCCCCCAGCCCCCCTTATTAAGGGGGGTGCCGAAGGCGGGGGGATTGAAGGTAAAGCAATAGGTATTGATGTCGGTATTACTGATATAGCCGTCACTAGCGATGGACAGAAATTCAGTAACCCTAAGTGGATGGCTAAACACGAAAAGAACCGTGTGCGCAAAGAATGTAAATTAGCTCGTAAACAGAATGGTTCTAATCGTAGGAATAAAGCACGTAAGCTTGTAGCCAAGGTTCATAACCGTATCGCTAACTGTCGTTCGGATTTCTTGCACAAACTTTCCCGCAGAATTGTAGACGAGAACCAAGTCATCTGTGTTGAGAATCTGAACGTCAAAGCAATGACTAGGAATAGGAAATTAAGCAAAGCAATTTCCCAAGTAGGTTGGGGAATGCTATGTACGATGTTGAAATACAAGGCTGAGTGGGAAGGTAAAGTATATCTGGAAATAGATAGATTCTTTCCTTCTTCTAAAACTTGTAGTCATTGCTATCACAAAGTTGAAGAATTACCCCTGAACATAAGAAGCTGGATATGCCCTAAATGCAATACACATCATGATAGGGACGTCAATGCAGCTATCAATATCAGAGACGAAGGTCTGCGGATATTGGCGGTGGGACGCACCGACACTGCTCAGGGACGCACTGTAAGACTAACTTCGGTTAGCAAGGGCGAGTGAACTGAGAATCCCTCGACTCCGTCGATGGGAGCGTCAATAATAGAGGCAGTATTAGTTTGGTTCAGCTATACGACGGCGATCGAGCCATTGTTGGAGAATTATCGCAGCTGCCCGGCGATCGATCGCACCTTTATTACGAGAAGAAAAACCTTTTTGGGTCCTCAGTTGTGCTTCTGCTTCTACGGAAGTAAGACGCTCGTCAACGTATTCTACAGGCAATTGTAGAGATCTAGCTAGTTTACGAGCAAATTTTTGTACCTGTTTTGCTTGAAATCCCAGAGTTCCATCCATAGAATAAGGTAATCCAACCACAAGAATTTGTATTTCTCGCTCCTTGACTATTTGTTTGAGCTTTTCTAAATCTTGCTCAAAAGAAGTACGTTCTATGGTAGTCAATTCCGTGGCAATTAAACCCGTACCGTCACAGCCTGCTACTCCTAGCCGTTTTCTGCCAATATCTAATCCTAAAGCGGAAACTTTCTTCATGAGCGGTGATTGACGTTCTCTACCTTACTTCCTAACAGTCTTCAAAGGTGGAAATTATTGTAAGGAAAAAATGATTGTCCCACTAATTCACTCTTTCTACATTACCTGCTTTCACCCAACCTTCGCGATCGCTTTCCCCAACACGCACTCGTTGCCACTGTTTATCTTCTGACTCTTCCAGAATAATAATCTCGGCATTAAAAGCAATACCCCCAATTCTTTCGGCATTAGTGCTGGGTTCGGCGCGTAAACTCAATCCTTCAGACCAAGTAACCCTTGCTCTGTAAGCTTCTGGGGGTAATTCTTCCGGCGGTTCTGGTTCGCTCTCAGGTTCTGCTTCTGTTGCTTCTTCTGTTTCTTGACTCGTTTCCGCTGTAGTCGTCTCCTCTGTCTCAGTTCCTCCTGATGACGAAGCTTGCTCTTGCTCAGTCTCTGCCGTCGGTGAAGATTCTTCTTCTGAGAAAGTGGGTTTAGGAGGATATTCGGATATAGAGGTTAAATAAAAATAAGCAGCACCAACAGCAACTCCTGATAGGAGAGCGATTCCGAGAATAAAACCGAGAACAAACTGTAAAACAGTAAATAGACGACTCATCTTGTTATTTGCGTCATCAAGATCGATCTGAATGCTAATTTAGTCGGCTCTGGATGCGATCGCTCAAGCCACTTTTTCTGGAGGCGAGACGAGCTTTTCCTGCCGCTGCCCAATTTTGCAAAAACTGGATTTGTTCTTGGGCTGTCCGTGCCAGAGGCACGATCTGACTGGCAGCTTCTAAGATATCTTCGGTAGTAAAGTCGCGATTCTGACTAAAGCCAATGTGCATGGCTTCGATAAGAGTTTGCTCGATCTCTGCTCCCGAAAAGTCTGGTGTTTCATATGCTAACCTTTTGACATCGTAATTGCCTAGATTGTGCCCGCGCAAATGCCCTAAATGAACTTTAAAAATCGCTTCTCTCTCTTCTTGATTGGGCAAGCCTACGAAAAAGATTTCATCAAATCGTCCTTTGCGCAGCATCTCTGGCGGCAATGCTTGAATATTATTAGCAGTCGCTACCACGAAAACTGGAGATTTCTTTTCTGCTAGCCAGGTAATAAAAGTACCGAAAACGCGGCTGGTAGTACCGGAATCGCCCCTGCCCTCTGCTCCCGAAAAAGCTTTATCTATCTCATCAATCCACAAAACACAAGGGGCAAGAGCTTCGGCTAGATTAATCATCTGTCTGGTGCGCGATTCCGATTCTCCTACCAATCCACCAAACAATCGTCCTACATCCAAACGTAGTAGAGGTAAATGCCAGTGATGGGAGATTGCCTTAGCCGTCAGCGATTTACCCGTTCCCTGAATACCAACTAAAAGTAAACCCCGAGGATGGGGTAAACCATAGGCTCTAGCTCTTTCGCTAAAAGCACCCCCCCGTCTGAGCAGCCAATCTTTTAAGTTATCTAAACCGCCAATATCAGAGATTTGTTCTGTAGCCGGATAAAAATCGAGAATTTGAGTTTGGCGAATGGATTGACGTTTTTCTTCGAGGATTAATTCTACATCTTCTGGTTCGAGTCTACCGTGAGAGGCGATCGCTCTAGTCAGTACTCTTCGGATACGTTCTAAGGATAATCCTTGCGCGGAACGCACTAAGTCGTTGAGCAATTTATCCGTTAAGGACTGTCCTGTAGCGGTAATTAAACGTTGTATCTCTGTCTCGATCTCTTTAGCAGTAGGCAGAGGAAAGTCTACCACTGTCAGCACTTCCGTTAATTCGGGAGGAATTTCAATTTGAGGAGAGATAATAACTATGTTTTTCGGCTGAGATTTTAAGCTACGGGCTAGGTTCCTTAATTTGCGGGATATGGAAATATCTTCCAAGAAACGATGAAAATCTCGTAAAATAAAGATTACGCCGACTTTTTCGGGGACTTTTTCGATAAATTCCAGGGCTTGCAATGGATTTCGCTTTCCATATCCCGTATTATTAGGATTTTCTTGATAGCCTTCGACAAAATCCCAGATATAAACATTACGGTTGCCTACTTGTTGGGCAATGGTAGCGATCGCTTTTTCTAGTCTCTCTTCTTCTGCAGTGGGTATATAAAGCAGGGGATAGCAGGCACGTAAAAGTAGGGCAAACTCTTTACTAAAGTTAAAGTTCATTCTTAGTTGTTTATTATCTTTAAATTATTTATAAAAAGACCGCTGGTGATGCCAATGCTGTAAAAACAATAGCTTATGTATTGTTCTGTTCGTAATTTTTGGCTATCTGTTCTTTCAAAACTGCCAACGAAGCCCAGCGACTGTCTATATGGGGTTCGGTAACGGCTGAAGTTTGAGATGCTCCCGGACAATCTTTGCCGCAGATCCGACGCAAAGGCATTGCTAGAGATAACTGTTCGTACAGCCAACTATCGGGCTTAAAATAGCCATCAGGAGGGAGAGTTTCAGATAAATCTTCTACTGTTACTTCTCTCTCTAGGGGTAGATGCTTTGGTGCTTGCTCTGATTCTAACCAAATCAATTCCAAGGTATCGATCGAGAGACGATGATTGTAATGTTGCAAGCAGCGATCGCAAACTAGCGTAATGATAGTTTCTGTTTGAGCCGATACTTCTAAGTAATTTCCACCATGTCTGACCGCCATGATGCCCCGTACTGGTATCAAAGTGTTCAATCCAGCAATATCATCCTGAATTTTTATTTCTTCCTGTCTCCCTGGTAATTTGAGCAGTCGAGGGATATAAATAGCTTCCATCTTACCAATCCCCTTTACTACTATTGTCTCTTCTCAATTTTGTTAGGCGCGAGATCGCCCTTCACCTATATACTAATCAACGAAGCCGGACAACTAAACGTCTATCTGGCTCTTGTCCTCGGCTTTCCGTCTCTATGTCAGTAGAATCTTTAAGAAACGTATGAATTTGCCTTCTTTCGGCAGCAGATAGAGCAGTCATTTCTACTTCTTTGCCTGTTTCTCTTACCTGTTGCGCTACTTTTTGAGCTAAATCGAATAATTCTTGATGTCGCTTAACTCGGTAACCACTTATTTCGACAGTATAAGAACTTTGCAATTCTGGTGCTAAATTGATGTTGAGTAAGGTATTGGCCAAATATTGAATTGCATCAATACTTTCACCTTGCTCGCCAATCAACAATTCAAGCTGTTTGGGGGTGAGGTTAGTTTCATCGATTGTTAACCAACAAGAATCTGAGTCTGCTGGCTCGTTGCCCGTAGATACAGTGGCAGGAATAGCCATTAATGCTAACAACTTCTCCAACCACTGTTTACCTCGCTCGACTGGTTGTTCCATAATCTTCGTTAGCCCGAGGTTTTCTCTTTTTTCTTGGAACGTTTCTTCTCAAAAGGAAGAGTTTCTCTTGATTTTTCTACCTTTTCTTGCTGTTCCACAATTTTTTGCAAGTTTTCTGGCAAGGGTTCTCGCATTAAGAACCAGGTTTGACCCATTTGAAAGAGATTTGCTACCACAATATACATTAACACCCCTGCCGGTAAGGGAAAGAAAAGAAACATTCCGCTAAAGAGAATGGGTGTTAATTTGTTAATTGCTTGTTGTTGATCTGCATTTGCTCCCGAGCTTTGTTGTCCTCCAGTCAATTGCTGGTTGATGTAAATACTGATTCCAAAGAAGAGCACCATACCAAGAATATCAAAGTTGACATTGCCTTCTTCATCGACTACGCCTACTTGTCCCAGCGCTTTGATAAATAGAAAACCTTCATTGGCAGCTATACCGGGAACTGTTCCTTTAATAGTTACATCTCCTGGCTCTAGTGCTTCAATCGTTCCATCTTCATCAATTTTTATCCTCTCAGCACCTTTTGTCACTTCCCAGTGTGGTTGGATTTTGTTTTCGGTATATTCAGCCAAGATATTTTGAAGGGGTTTACCTTCTGGGGTTTGAAATTCTACTCGAGTTTTCTCCCCTACTACCAGTTTATTTCCGCTAGGAAGCAAGGCAGCTACTTTATAATGAATTCCAGCATCTACATAGACATTTTGAGGTTTAGTAGCAAAAGCTTGAGGTTGGATGCGCTCTATTTGCTCTCTAGGAAAGATTTGCAGATCGACGGTGTAATTGATATCCGAAAAAGGCGAACCTCTTAAAGTGGCAAATAAAGCAAACAGAATTGGCATCTGTAGCAATAAAGGTAAGCAACCAGCAAGAGGATTGCCAAACTCTTGCATCAGCTTTGCCATTTCCTCTTGTTGTTTAGTCGGGTTATCTTTATGACGACGCTGAATTTCTTCTTGTCTTTGCTTCATTAGAGGCTGAACAATTCGCATCTTTCGCATGTTACGAATTTGTCCGGCACTGAGAGGATAGACGGCAAAGCGAACTACCAAAGTTAAAGCAATAATCGCAAAACCATAACTAGGCACAATCCCGTAAAAGAAATCCAGGATTGGCAGCATTATATTATTGGAGATAAAGCCGATTCCAAAGTCCATTCTTTAACAAATCCAGCCTTCGCGCGGTATTTTTTACTCAGTCTAGTTTACTCGATCCCAGTCAAAGAGAGTCGAATAATAGTTGATAGTTAGTAGATTAGTTTACTTAACCAGTAATTGCTTCAACTGATTTGCCAGTTTTAGCAGCCGTTCTTTCGGCAATATAGTCATAAATTTCTCTAAATTTAGGTACTGCTCGCATTTCCAAGCGGCTTTTATCTCTAAGAGTAACCACGAGATCCCCCCACAAACCTATACCTCTGGGGACTTTGACTATTTTAACTATTTCTGAATAGATAATGTCGGTGCGATCGCGACCTCTCCAACCGCCAGTAACAGAAATGCGACGATCGGTAATTCGATAGCGCAACCAGAGAGCGCGGACAATGGCACCTACGGTCAGTGGTATACAGATTACTGTAAATGCTAAAAGAATATTGATAATCAGATCGCCTATATGAGGACCGCCTTCATAATAAACGTTTTCTTTAATTCCCATTGATTACTATTTTCGCTTCCACTAATAACTGCTTTAATTCTCGCAAAAAATGTTCATATTTGCACTCTGCCGCTCCTGGTCGAACCACGATCGCTATCTTCCAGTTGGGAGAAATTAGTGGAAGTAATTCCCGAATCGCACCTCTAATTTGTCTTTTAATGCGATTGCGTATTACTGCTTTTTTACTTACTTTTTGACTGACGGAAATGCCAATCAGAGGGGGATTACTTGGAGATGGGGAAGTTCGATCGTTTACCTGCAATGCTCTGAGAGTTAAGTGAGAGCCATAACGGCGGATTCCCTGCTCGTAAACAGCGCGAAAATCTCGCCGGTTTCTCAGCCGATTGGCTTTTGGCAGTCCCACGTCGATCGCTTACTCTCACAAAGAAAATTTGCTCTATACTGCCAAGCGATGCCGTCCTTTTTTCCGGCGAGCTTGGATTACTTTTGAACCATTCTTAGTTCGCATACGAGCGCGAAAACCTGAAGTTCGTTTTTGCTTGCGGTTAGTACCGCCCAGGGTACGCTGAGTCATTGTTTACTTCCTCCTTAAAAAGTTAAAAAGTTAATGGGGCTTTTAATAAAAAGTCACAATCTCTCATTATACCGCCAAATTAATTGATGCTTAAAATCCAAGTGCCTAAATATTGGCGAACGGGTAAATCTCCGGCTGGCAAAACCTGAGCGTGGAAGTAGTAAGTACCTAGACGAGGATTTCTCACGTTAGAGAAGACGATTTCAACTTTATTACTCTTGGTGATGGGTTCTTCAAGGTCAATTTCAATAATCCGACTTTCTTGGTCCCAGACTACATCGCGCAAGGGCAAAGATTTTCCTTGAACTCTAACCTCTATTTTGTCAGTATCGAATTTACCATTGTAGTAGTCGGGGTAGGCAATAAAAAATTTCGCTGCACCTTGAGTCATTTTCTTACCAGGAATGCGCAGACGATAGCGATCGCGATAACCAGCCGAACCCCCAAAGTCTAAATGATAACTGAGGATATTTTCTCGTTCGACACCACTGAAAATAGTCAAGCCAGGATTGGTTTGTGCAGTAGCAATTGCTTGTACGCCACCTAGTAAACAACTAGCAGCAGCTAGCATACCCAAAAAACGTAGGCGAGATATTTGACGAGATTGATAATAAAACATAAGTTTTAACCAAATAATGAGTAAGACTTTATTTTACTGGGGTTACTAAACTTTACTATTCTATTTCTTGACTGTAGCAAAGTTATAACTTCTTTGAAGACGTTGACCAGCCAGAAAAAGTGCCATCTAACGGGCAATTTTATCCCCAATTCACTTAAGCTTTCAGGCGTTATTAGAAGATAATAAAGAGCAATTTGGTCATGGACAAATATTAAGGAAATTTGATGCCGATTTGCCCATTAATGCCACGAATTGAGTGATATCCCGCACCGAAGAAAATGGTGCCTGGAGGCTGAATTTGGACTCCTCCAGAAAAAGCGATCGTATCATCGCCAGAATAGATTCCTATTCCTACATAAGGAGAAACGAAAGGCAAATCGAAAAAGGTTAGGACATCTCCTCCCGTAGCACCGTCTTTTCCGGTACCTACTTCCAGACCAAAGTTCAACAATCTTATCCCACCACTGTAGCTAATATCATCATCTCTAACACCTAGAGAACCCCATACTTGAGGAAAGAGTTGACTGCGTGCTGGTTTGAGTGGTGCAAATGATAGAGTAGCCAGTAATCCTACATAAATACTAATTCGAGAAAAAGTCTTCCAATAATTAAGCATTATTCTCACAACATTCAAAGTTCAAATCATGCCCGTAGGTCGAATTCTTAAAATAGGCGAGGTTCAGCTTTCGTATTTCGTATCTAGAATGACATCGAAGCACGGAACCTCTTATTCTACTTCATGGTTTAGCCGATTGCGCTCTAATTTGGTCGAGTTTGGGGGACTATTTAGCTGCTGACTATCATATTATTGCTCCCGCTCTGCGCGGTCATGGGGAAAGTAGTAAACTAGAAACGGGTTATCAATCGTCAGAAATTATTGCCGATTTAGAAATATTAGTGAAACATTTTGGTTGGCACGCTCTCCATGTTTTAGGTCACTCTTGGGGAGGAAAATTAGCGACAATTTGGGCAACCGAAAGTCCAGAACGCTTTCGCAGTTTAATTTTGGTCGCTCCTTTTTTTATTGGGAAACTTCCTGATTGGTTAAAATTCACCTTTCCGATTTGTATCGAGTGTTGCCTTTTTTGAAAGGAATGGGACCTTTTGTTAGCAAGCAGGAAGCAGAGAAATTGGCTCAAAAATTAAAGCAATATCGTGGTTGGAGTTCCTTACAACGACAAGTTTTTCAAGCAAGTATCGAGCAAAAAAGTAATGGTACTTGGGGCAGTAAATTTACAGTAGCCGCACGGAATCAAATTTTTGAAGATGTCCTGGCAGTAGCGGGATTAACCAAGTCTCTTGATATTCCTACTTTGTTAATTAAGCCGGAACGAGGACTCAATCGCACTCAATGGCAACTGAATCCTTATCAAATCTATCTGTCTAATTTGGAAATACGAGAAGTTCCTGGCAATCACTGGGCATTTTTGGTCGAACCAGAAACCTTTAATCAAACTATAGCTACTTTTATTATTTAAGATGACCGGGAAAAGTTAGTTAGCGATCGCAATCTAACAAAAAAACAAATACTTAGAGAACCTTCCTCCTTAATAACTAAAATAAAGTCAGATAGATTATCAAATTAAACATGACTGAAACAGAACTCTTTGCAACTTTAAAAAATCTTTCCCGTGCAGATAAGCTAAGAATTATGCAGTTTTTAGTTCTTGAGCTTGCTAAAGAAGAAAACATTAGTTTACAGCCAGGAGCAACATATTCTGTATGGTCTCCTTATAATTCTCATGAAGCTGCTCACAAGTTAGCAGCTTTACTGGAACAAGACAAGCAGACAAATAATGGCTGACTTTGAACGTTTTCCCTTCACAGAAAAACAGGATGTTTTTGGAATTACAGACGCAGTTCCACAATTACCTCTTATCTTGATACGAGGTAACACTTCCGTAAAGATTACAGGGATACTAGATACTGGTGCTAGTGTCAATGTTTTGCCTTATAGCATTGGAAAACAACTTGGAGCAATTTGGGAAGAACAGATGACATCTGTAATGCTTGCTGGAAATTTAGCACCAGTTGAAGCAAAAGGCTTGGTTATCTCTGCAAGAATTGGCTCTTTTTCTCCAGTACGTTTGGTTTTTGCCTGGAGTAAATCAAATGATTTACCCTTATTGCTTGGACGAATGAATTTCTTTCTAGAGTTTAATGTTTGCTTTTTTGGCTCGCAAAAAGTATTTGAAATTAGTCCAAAAGTTTAAAGCAGATCGGTTTTTAGTTTTGGCATTAAATAGTGCGATCGCAATGTAGCAAAAAACGCTGAGAGAGCCTTTTTGCGTCAAAGGCAAGCATAGCGCAGCCGCAAATCTCTTTATTTGCCATCAATCGTGCTATTCTAGCTCAAAATTATCAAAAATTTTTCGCTTCTTAAAAAATCCGCAAATCGATCTAACTGAGGAAAAGTTAGTTAGCGATCGCTATAAGAACAAATTTTAAGCAGACGAAACTAAATTAAAAAATAATACTAAAGCTTTTTTTCCATAAATATCGTGCAGGAACTGTTATTGTATCTCTCAATAAAATAAAAACCGAGTTTCTTGTAAAGCTTGAGGGCTTGTGTCATTTCTTTTCTGGTATCGAGTCGAACCTTTTTATATTCTGTCTTTTTAGCAAAATTTAAAAGTTTTTGAGCTATTTTCATGCCTAACCCTCGTCCTCGATAGTCTTTTAAAAAAAACATTCTCTTTAACTCACAAATATCGTTGTTTATTCGTCTAATTGCTCCACTACCAACAACTCTATGATTATCGACCAGTACTAAAAATGTGCCTGTATTGTTAAAGTATTCCGACTGGAAGTTATCTATATCAGTCAGAGAATCATGACGCAAGATAACCTCTTCAGGAACCTGGAAGATTTCTTGACAAACTGCCAAGATTAAATGCTTAACTTCCTCTATTTGGTGTGGTTGGATTAGTTTAATTTGCATCATTTTTTTGCTTTTATCAAACCTATTTTTTATCTCTAAATATATTTTTTTTGTAACACACATGTAAGATAGAACTGAAGTTAAGCAGAATAGGAACTTATCGACCTAAGAGGACATCTGAAAAGTCCGTTTTGTCATTCTGAGTGCAGTAGAACGTAACGAAGAATCTATGTTTGGAGTTGGTATACTAAGATGTTTCGCTTCGCTATCGCTACGCTCAACATGACATTCTCTACTTTTCAGACAACCTGTAATTGGTAAGATAAACATCATAAATATAAAAGTCAAAAATTTGTATAAATCAATGAATATCCGCATTGGCAACGGCTACGACATTCATCGACTGGTAGAAGGAAGAGCCTTAATTTTGGGTGGAGTAGAAATTCCCCATATATTAGGATTGCTCGGACATAGCGATGCAGATGTTCTAACTCATGCAATTATGGATGCTATGTTGGGAGCCTTAAGTTTAGGAGATATCGGTCATTATTTTCCTCCTAGCGATCCCCAATGGGCGGGGGCAGATAGTTTAGTATTATTAGAACAGGTAAACAATTTAGTGCGATCGCAAGGTTGGCAAATTGGCAATATTGACTCCACTATCGTCGCCGAACGACCAAAACTCAAACCCTACCTCAAACAAATGCGCGATCGTCTCGCTGAGATTCTTGCTATTAAACCAGAACAAGTAGGTATTAAAGCCACGACGAATGAAAAATTAGGACCTGTAGGTAGAGAAGAAGGAATATGTGCCTATGCGGTTGTTTTATTAATTGCCGATTAATTTCAAAATTATTCGTCAGTATCTTTTTAGAAGAAAGCCAGTTTCCGGGTTAAAACTTCTAACCTTTACAGAAATTGCTATTCATCAAATTTTACTTCCACTCCCCCGAAACTTAGCAGTGTGTTGCCAGTGCATTTAAACTAAATTAGGTTAGCAGAATAATCCAAGATGCGATCGTTAGAAAAAAATTTCCTTAACGTTTTCTTAGAATTAAGTCTTTTGAGTAAAAGATGATGGCTCAATGCTAAGAAAAAATGAATTTTCAAAACTTTTTTCAGAAAATAATTAAAGTAGAGCAAATTCTCCCCATAGTCCATTCCGCATTTTTCATACACTCTGCTGATTCCAGACTTTGTTCCTTGTAAAAGGCAGAGTTTTTCTGACCCAAAACATAGAATTTTTTTCGGACTAAAATGAAGGTTTGGGTTCGATCTTATGTCAGGAATATAAAGTTAATAGAGAATCTAACACTCTGCTTAAATTATCGGATAGATAGAAGATTTGATTTATTCAAGTTAATTTAATCAAACCGATAGAAGCAATATTCAAATATACCTAAAATTATTATAAATTTAATTATAGTCTAAGTAATTTTGCGAATTATAGCTCTGAAATATTTCCCCAGTCTCACATCTAAAAAACATTTCAAACATCAATAATTTAACAAAAGTTTAATTTTAAGACAATTTTGTTAACTTTACTTTACTTTGGTTGACTTGCGTCGAATCTCTAATAAAAGTACTTTAACTTGCTAGTCTAATTAACTTAGTCAAAAAACTTTTGAGAAATTTAATCGACGTTTTACTGAAATCGCACTCCAGTCCAGATTGCTAAAGATATAAAAATCGCAATAAATGCAATAGTAATCGCCACTAAATATTCACTTTTACTCTGATAAAAGTTTGTTATTTGTTGATTTATTCTACAGTCTTATACCGAGAACAAGGCTAGTATAGAAGGTGCCATTTTGAATAAAGTAGGTTAATTTTAATAGCACGAGCCACAAAGTGGTGAAAGATAGGCAGAATATGTCGATGAGAGTAAACTTAAATTTTTGGCATCTTTATCTTTGATGTCGAAATATTTCCGTTGACAATCTCTGGCAATCTGATAGTCGTTAGCCCAGCACAATGTAAAGATGAGTGTAGTCCTAGAAATTGGCGATCGAAAATTTACGGCAGAGGATATAGTTCCTCTGTTAGTCGAGTATCAGCTCTTACCGCAGTTAGCACAAGAAATTATTCTCGACCAAGCGATCGCCGACATTGAATGTTCTAAAACAGAAAAAACTGGAGCTTACAATCAATTTTGTCAGCAAAATCAACTTGTTACCGAAGAACAAGTTCAAGCCTGGTTAGAGCATCAAAACATGACAAGAGAGGAATTAGATAAATTTATTGTAAAAAAATTTAAAATCGCCAAATACAAAGAAATCACTTGGGGCGATAAAGTAGAATCTTATTTCCTCAAACGCAAACCGCAACTAGACCGGGTAGTCTATTCTCTCATTCGTACAGATAAACCAGAGATCGCTCAAGAACTGTATTTTCGCATTCAAGAAGGAGAAAGTACGTTTAGTGAGTTGGCAACGGAATACTCTTTAGGGTTAGAAGCACAAACAGGTGGTTTAATCGGTCCGGTAGAAATGACCGCTCCCCATCCAAAAATTGCCCAGATGCTTTCGACAAGTCAACCCGGTCAAGTATTACCTCCTACCCGCGTAGGGGATTGGCTGATCGTCGTTCGGCTGGAAAATTACCTGTCTGCCAAACTTGACCCACCCATGCGCCAAAGAATGCTAGAAGAAATGTTTCGGGAATGGCTACAACAAGAAATCAAGCAAAAAGTAAAGTATCGTTTCACCCCAGTAACTAACCAGGTAGGCTAACTCGAGCTATGAGCTATACGACCACCATTATCGAACAGTTTCTCGCTCTCGTACCGCAATTTAACCAACTTTCTCCTGAGGCGATCGCCGATCTAGCCAAGAAATTAAAGCCCTTACGGTATCGCATGGGTCAAGTAATTGTGATGCGAGAAAAGATGCAAGGGCAAGTGGCAATTATCTGTGAAGGACAAGCACGACTGTTGGGTTACGATCCCCGCACAAAAATGCCGCTGACCCTCGGATTACTCAAGCCAGGAGAAATTATCGGCTGGGTGAATTTAGCGCGAGGAGTACCTTGCGAGACCGCTATGGCATCTACAGAAGTGGTCTGTCTCGCTATTAACAATCAGGATTTTCTGGATTTATTAAAAACTTATCCCCAACTGAAAGAGCAATTTAGAGATAGAGCGGCTTTATTGGAATTATTTGAATTGTTTGGGGTTCAGTTAGAAAATGAAGCGCAAGGAGAATGGGATCTTAAGGAATTAGCCGAACAAGCAGCTGAGGAAGCAGAAGTTTACTATCTCCCTCCAGGAGAACATCAATTTAACACAGAATTGACTGCACCTCTAGAAGACTCCAACCGCGTTTGGCTAGTAAGTGGTGGCGGTCAGATCGAAAACTTTCCCGTTGGCAGTGTTTTAGACTTAGCGAAGTACCAGCAAACTTTGTCTGAGAGCGAAGAAGATGATTCTCTAAAAGTCAAAGACACACCAGCACGCTTAGTTAGTGTTCCCCGTAGGAATTGGATTGACACTCGAGAGGATGAACGAAGTAAAAACGAGCAATTATTAGTATCAAAAACTTACACTACTAACTCCTTGTTTGATGAGAAGTTCAAGGAAGAAATCGAGTATGCATCCTCAGAATTATTAGAAGCTCCGAGTTATGTAGAAGAAGCAGAAAGCGATTCGCAGCCAAACTATCCTTTCTTTGCCGGGAGAACCCCTCTTGATGTGGGCGTTGCCTGCTTTCAAATGCTCAGTAAATACTTCAACATGCCCTTCCGTAAGGAAGTAATTCGTCGCGTTTTGAGCGAACAAATTCAGCGAACGGGCAATCTTTCTCTGGCATTGTGTGGCGCGATCGCAGAATTAATGGGGTTAAATGCCCAGTTGGTAACGATACCAGCTACTGCCTTTAGTCGCTTACAAGCTCCTTGTCTAGTGCGTTGGCAAGACAGCTTAGCGGTAGTTTACTCTATTAGCGAGCGTTCTATGGTCATTGCCGTACCAGAGTTAGGAGTGCTGCGGCGCAAACCTGAAGACTTTTTAGAAACTTGGGGCAACCAAGGGGAAGTACTACTGCTGCATAAAACCAAAGAGACACCCCAAGAACGCTTTGGCTTAAGCTGGTTTTTGCCCGCCCTGTCCAAATACAAACGGATTTTAATCGAAGTATTTGTTGCTTCTTTCTTCGTGCAACTTTTTGCTTTGGCTAACCCGTTGATGATCCAGGTAATTATCGACAAGGTAATTAGCCAAAATAGTGTCGAAACCCTGGGTTGGTTGGTTATGTTCATGATTGTTCTCAGTATTTTTGAGGCACTCCTGAGCACCCTGCGTACCTATTTGTTTGTCGACACTACCAACCGGATTGACATGAGTTTGGGGTCGGAAATTATCGATCATCTTCTCCGGCTCCCCCTGCGCTACTTCGAGCGACGACCAGTAGGAGAAATTTCGACGCGAGTCAATGAGTTAGAAAGAATTCGCCAGTTTTTAACGGGAACTGCCTTGACAGTGGTGTTGGATTCGGTTTTTTCCGTACTCTATATCGTCGTCATGGTGATTTACAGTCCCCTGTTGACGGCTGTCTCCTTATCGATTATCCCCGTATTTGTGGCTCTAACTTTGATCTTCTCCCCAACCATTCGAGCGCAGTTACGAACTAAAGCCGAACGAAATGCGGAAACTCAGTCTTATTTAGTAGAAGTACTTACAGGTATTCAAACAGTTAAAGCACAAAATATCGAGTTGCGCTCCCGTTGGCAATGGCAAGAACGTTACGCTCGCTATATTTCCACTGGTTTTAAAACCGTGATTACCTCTACTTTGGCTAGTACGGCAAGTAGCTTTCTCAATAAACTTTCTAGCGTAATGATTATTGGGGTAGGGGCTTATCTCGTCTTAGATGGCAAACTAACTTTGGGTCAGTTGATCGCTTTCCGAATTATTTCTGGTTATGTTACTTCACCGATTATGCGTCTGGCGCAACTGTGGCAAAACTTTCAAGAAACTGCTCTATCTTTGGAACGGTTAGCCGATATTGTCGATCATCCCGAAGAAGCAGAACGCGATCGCAATAATATTCCCATGCCAGCAATTCAAGGACGAGTCAAGTTTGACAATATCTGTTTCCGCTTCAAAAATAGCGGTCCCTTGCAGCTAGCTAATGTCACTCTAGAGTTTGCTCCTGGAACGTTTGTAGGGATTGTCGGCGAAAGCGGTGCGGGTAAGAGTACCTTAACCAAGCTCATATCTCGTCTCTACGAACCGGAATCGGGAAGGATTCTCATCGATGGCTATGATATTCATAAAGTAGAACTCTATTCCCTCCGCCGCCAGATTGGAGTTGTACCGCAAGATACACTTTTATTTGAAGGCACGATTCAGGACAATATTGCCCTAACTAACTCCGATGCTACTACTGAAGAAATTATTGCCGCCGCTAAAATTGCTGCCGCCCACGAATTTATTATGAGTCTACCTAGTGGCTATAACACTAGAGTTGGGGAAAGAGGCTCATCTCTTTCTGGCGGACAAAGACAAAGAATTGCGATCGCCCGTACGATTTTGCAAAATCCGGCGATACTAGTGTTAGATGAAGCTACTAGCGCGCTGGATTACTTGACCGAGCAGCAAGTGTCTCGCAATCTCAAAGAAGCACTTCAAGGTCGCACGGTCTTTTTTATCACTCACCGCTTGGGAACGATCAAAAATGCGGATACGATCGTGATGATGGATTCTGGTTCGGTAGTCGAACAGGGAACTCATGAAGAATTAATGGCTTTGAGGGGAAGATATTACTATCTCTATCAGCAGCAAGAATCGTCGGTGTAATTGAATTATGATTCTTTTTTCTCGTTTCTGGCTGATTAATTACACTGCTATAACATTAGTTGTAGCGATCGCTAGCTGTTCTCCAACTACACTCTCGAGAAACACCATTAGTTACTGGGATTGAGCCACTAGTTCAAAACCCAAAGAAATCGCCTTTTTCCTGAGATTGTTCACCATTCGTTCTCGATATTGTTGTTCATAATAATCAGTACCAGG
>JADEWQ010000122.1 GCA_015207585.1 Pleurocapsales cyanobacterium LEGE 06147
TATTTATCACCTTATTCTCCACAATTTAACCCGATTGAGCAATGGTGGTCATCTCTTAAAGCCGATCTTAGAAACAAGAGTGCCACTACCAGAGAGCAACTCGAATCTGCTATTGCTCATCACATTGACTCGCTCGCTCCCAAAACCTTGAGACATTGGTTTACTCATTGTTGCTACTGTAGTCTATCTTCTTGAAAACCGCTATAACTCAGCAAACCAGATTGGTTGCCCCTTGCTTTGCCTGGGCAGAAGTCGGTTCAGTTCTGCGTAAAAAAGTGAGAGCCAAACTACTGACCTCTACTGAAGCTAACCAACTCTACACCGCCTACCTCAGTCTATCGATCGACTACATTGACAGTGAAATCCTCCGACTCAACGCCTGGCAACTGGCTGAGCAATATGGAATGCCCACGCTGTATGATGCCGTATTCTTAGCCTGTGCGGAGGCAGAATCCGCCAACTTCTGGACAGCGGATGATGCCATGCTCAATCAATTTTCATCTCGACCCACTTACGTCTACAGACTTGGAGAATAAAATTTAAGCGAAACCTAGAGCATTGAGCAGTTTCTTCTGATTAGATTTGAGCCACGTTTCAAATCTAAGCGTCTCAACAACTGCATCTACAATCTTCTCGCGGCTTCCCTTCCCTTCAATTAACCACCCCGTCCAATATACGAGCGAACTGAGGCGTTGCAACTTCCACACCGAAATTGTAGCTTCCATTTCTGCCACATTTATGGAAGAACAGGCTCGATAGCCAGTACTGAATGCTCGCACAATGTCCTCGAATCGAAGTTCCTTCCAGGGAAAAGACGCAAACTGATCTAGGCTACTTAAATAATCAAACAGCCGCAAATCGCGTGTGGCGAACTCAAAATCTAAAATCCCAACGACTCGCTCGTTTTCAACGAGAATATTCGGTGTAATGTAATCCGCATGAATTGTTTGAATTGGAAGCGTTGCATATAGATGAGGCGCGGATTCGATCGCCTCATTCAACATTTGACCAAAGCGCATCTGTTCTTCCAATCCCAGACTCAAAATTTGTGGAACAGTTAAGGGATCTTTAACTTGTGGATGAATCTGACCTAACTCTCCCCAAAATGGCAATCTCGCTAACTGACCCAGCGGATCGAACTTGGCAAGCTGATTGTGCAACTTCGCCAATGCAAAGCCAGCCGCTTGAATCTGGTTAAGGTTTCGCCGAGCGACAGGTTGTCCAACTAGCCGAGGCAGTAAGGCAGCGTTGAGCAATCGCCCATCAACCTCAACTAAAATCAAAGTATCGCCGCAATCGGCACGAATTGGAACAGGAATCGCGAAAGGTAGATCGGTGTGTTGAAGAAACGTGAGAAGTGAATGTTCGTAGCGAATCTGGGCAATTTTGGTTGTTGCTGCGTAAAGTTTTAAAACAAATCGATTGTCTGATGTATCAACAAAATAGGTTTCATTACTCGAACCTTGCGCTGTTGGTTCAAGCGTTGCCTCGACTAGAAACGCCCATTGGTCGGCAATAGCTTGTTTTAGCGATTCTATTAAATCCATTCGTCATCCTACAAGACAATGAATCCTCCATCGGAAAGTTATCCGTAGTATTCATTTATATATATAAACCTAAATTTTCTGCCTCCGCCAATGAAACATCTGGAAGATTACGAAGCATCTCATCCCATGTTTTTTGAGTTTGTAAAGCCTCTACAACAACTTGAAGTGGCTCTGGAAGTACAGTTTGGAAATCTGCTTCTTCAGAAAACTGAATCTTGAAAGCCAACTTTTCTTGTGGTGGCGTGAACTGAGCATTAACTTCCTCTCGATTGCCTCTGGCATCAACACGGTACCAACCGACTCTGGGTAAATAAACCGCATTAAAACCGTGCAAGCTATAAGGCGCACCCTTATCATCAATACTTAATCGCTGATAGCAAAACCCTGCTGGAATGCCATTTGCTCGTAGCAATGCTGCTAACAAGTGACTTTTCGCATAGCAATAACCTGTTCTATATCGAAGTACATCTGAAGCTCGACAGGTAACAGGATTCATTTGATAATCGTAGCTATGATGAATTTCATCGCGAACCCATTCAAAACAGGCTTTTGCGACACGAAGGTGCAGCGCAGCAGTGCGGCAGCACCCACTTTGCGGGATTATTTCAGGTGATTCATGTTCTGATGCAATTTTTTTAGCAAGTTCCAATATCGCTGGATGCTCGCAGTTGATAACTTCACTAGATCGCAGGTACTCTTCCATGTCGGCTGCTACAAAAACATAGTCTTAATTCTCTCACAGACAAAATTTAAGCTACCGTCCATACCGAAATTTCTCGACAGTCCGCTGCAACACGATTGTTAGACTAGTTTGTCATAGATTCAAGTTATGGTGAGACCCGATATCGATCGCGTGGATAAAGCGTAGCTTGTCTGACGTTGCCAAGATGTAAAATCCTTGTCGTCAAACGTTCCAGACCAATGGCTAATCCGCCATGGGGTGGCATCCCCATATCAAAGACTTGCAGATGAGTTTCAAATGAATTCGGGTCAATCCCCCGATGCATGAGGGCTTGTTCCAAGTCAATTCGCCGATGAAGCCGTTGCCCACCTGTTGTAATCTCAATTCCTTCAAACAGTAGATCAAAGCTCTCAGATGAACCATCATTGTTTCGAGGATGGGTATAGAAAGGTCGCCCAGTTAGCGGAAAATCAATGACAAATACGGCAGGGAGGCCAGTTTCTAGCTCAGCCAACTGACAAAGTTGACGTTCAGATGCCGGGTCAAGGTCATCGACGAGATCCGTTCGACCAAAGTGTTGTTTCAGTCGCTCCAGACACTCCTCAAACTCCCAAGTGTGTACATTCAGCATTGAGGGAAGCGGTGTAGTTCGATGCCGCTGAAGTAAGTCAGCCTGCTCGTGGTTCAGACATTCAAACACATACGTTAGCAGTTCGCGCTCTAACTAAATGACTTCTTCTAGGCTGTCGATAAATCCCATTTCTAAATCTAGTGAATAATACTCGGTTAGGTGACGGCTACTCGCGTGAGGCTCAGCACGATACACATGACCCATCTCAAAAACTCGCTCTAATCTGGCAACTCCATACTCTTTATAGAATTGTGGACTCTGAGCAAGGTAAACCGATCGCTCAAAGTACTTGACTTCAAAGAGATTTGTGCCTCCTTCAGTGCCGCTGGAGACTATTTTGGAGGTAACGATTTCAGTAAAGTGTTGCGAGCGTAAAAATTGACGAAAGTAATGGAGAATCGCTGCCTGAATCCTGAAGATGTCACCAATGCTCTCATTTCGGAGAGATAGTGGGCGATAGTTCAATAAAATTTCAACGCCGATTTCTGTAATATCTGAGCAAGCATTGAAAGGCAGTGGATGGGCAACTAAATTGAGAACAGAGAGTTCAATGACATCGACCTCAAATCCAGCACGTGCGCGTGCATCAGATCTAACTTTCCCTTTGATTTTGATCGGTTCATCTAGTTTGAGACTCATTGCTCGCAGCGAAACGGAATCCACAACACACTGGACTTCTCCAGTACAGTCTCTAAGCAGAATAAACGTGGTTCGTGCTAATTCTCGTAGGCAGTAAATCCAACCTCGAATCAGGATTGGCTCTTCCAGGGATGGATGAAGGGAGCTAATGAAGGTTCGTTGAATACTTGCCATAAGCATGGTTTGCAAAAACAGCAGATAACCCTTAAAATGAAGGGATTTTGCACTGCTGGAACCCTACAAAAGGCTACCATCCAGCTTCCACGCTCTAGGATTGACGATGTTCAACTAAAAAGCGTAACACTCACTTACTGCCTGTCGTGGCAGAAACGTTTCGCCCTACTAATGCCCATCTCAATCAGATAATGCTCCAACTGTCGATCTCAGTTGCAGGCAAACCTCTCTGAGGGGTCTATCCTCTTCAACGAGTTAGGCTAATTCTAACAAACTCTGTGTTAGAAAAAAGTACTCTGTTGGGGAATACTGATTTTCCAGAGCATTGGCAAGTACACAATCTTAGGGATGAGGTCTAACGGTGTAGCTGAGCGGCGGCAGATCACCTTTGCAACCACACCAGGATCTTTCGTCCGTCCGCTCCGGCGCAGTGTTAGGTGGCTAGCGCTGTACTGCTCGACTCAAAATCCTACAGCACACTCATCGATTGCTCGTACCACCATCAACAGTAATCGATGTTCCACTTATGAAACCATTTGTCATTAAGTAAAGATAAGTCTGAGCAACTTCTTCGGGTTTTCCAATCCGACCAACCAATAATTCTTGACCAACTTGCTGGTACATCGTGTTACGCTCAGAGTCTGAAAATTTCCTCCAAAGTGGTGTATCTATCATGCCAGGTTTAATGACATTGATGCGAATCGGGGCAAGTTCGACAGCCAAACACCTGCTTAATGCTTCAACAGCAGCATTCGTGCAAGCTAGAGCAGAAACGCCTTTTCCGGGTCCACCACTACCAGACATCAGAGTGATGGAGCCAGTACTATGAATATGAGGCGCAGCATATTTGACGCAAAGATATTGTCCCCAGAACTTCACATTTAAAGCTTGTTTCACCTGTAAAATCTCAGACTCTAAAAAATTAGCAAAGACTACAGGTTCCCCTACAGTTGTCGCAAGATGATTAAACCTTCCTACCTGATTGAAAAATGACTTGACCGATTTTTCGTCAGTTACATCAACAACTAAACCTTCCACTGCATCTCCAAACTCTTGCTTAGCTTTCTCCAGCTTTTCTTGACTACGGGATGCAATGACAATCTCTGCTTCAGATTCAACTGCTAACCTAGCTAGAGCAAGTCCAATACCGGAAGTTCCACCAATAATAACGACCTTTTGATTGGAAAGTAGCATAGCTTTATCTCTTTGCCGTCACACCTAAATCTGCAAGCAATTTTTGGACAGAAACCGACTCACCTTGCCAACCGCTTTTTTCCAACCAGCTCTTAAATGAAAGCAAGCCAGGATGAATTAAACGAAGTTCTTCAAAATCACGCTCTAATCCACATTCTTGAACAAACTGAAATAAATTTGCCCCTTCTTCCGCTCCAGGTTCTCCTGAGCTTCGGAAATCGTTGAGCGAAATCTCGTTATAGATTGCAGATATTCCTGTCACTTCAGTAAAAAGTGAGGCAATTTCTTTTATCGTTAGGCTATCGGAAGCAATTGCTAGGGTTTTACCGATAGTAGTGGCAGGGTTAGCAAAGATATGGACAACAAACCAACCAATGTCATCTAGCGCAACCATTGTCCACTTTTTGTCTGCCATTGGTATAGAAAAGGTCAGGACGGTTTGACCAGTTTCGTCCCTCTCAGGTTGTGGCAGAAAATAACTCTGAAAATTTTCAAAATAGGGGGCGGTTCTCAAAACTGTAGTATGCCCCGTATACCAAGGCTCTCCTTCGTCTCGCTGCCGATCAATATGAGCTTCAACAGCCGCTTTCGCATCAAAATGGGGAACCGGGAGTTTTCCACTGGAAATACGGTAGCAATCATCCAATGAACTATAGATGAAGTGTTTGACGTTTGCGACACGACTCAGTTCCAGAATTCGCAACCCTTGCTCAGTCTCAATCGCCTGACTACCGCACGTCCAAAAGTCAGTGTTGCAGAACACCCCATCTACGCCTATCAGAGCTGTTTCAATGCTTTTTGCATCGTCATTATTGCCTTCTGTCAATTCGATGCGAGGGCTAAGGTTCTCTAGTTGCTTAGCGTGAGAGCTTTTACTATTTCGTGTGAAGGCGCGGATCTTCCACCTACTACTCGTTTCATCCCGTAAAAGTGCTTTAATTACACTCTTTCCCATTGCGCCTGTCGCACCAATGACAAGAATGGTTGAGCCTGGTTTGAGCATGGTCACTTTCTCATACATCATCAAAATTAGTGATAGCGTCTTACCTCCTGTAATGTAAATACAGACTTAAAAGTGATGTACTTACCTTGGAGTGTGTATGCAGGGTTCAGAATCGACAATAAAAGAGGCTTGTATCCTGAGTCAGGATAGTGCCATGCGAAAAGCACTTGCCTTGATTGCTGATAAATGGACAATCCTCGTCGTGTTTAGTTTGGAGAGTGGTAGCAAACGTCTGAGCCAAATGCAACGTGAGATCGAAGGGATTTCTCAGAAGATGCTGATTCAGACGCTAAGAAATATGGAGCGTAATGGGTTGGTGGAGCGCACCGTTTATCCTGTCATGCCGCCTAAAGTGGAGTACCGTTTAACCCAACTAGGAGTGTCGCTTCAAAAAATCAGGCAAGCCCTTTGTGATTGGGCAGATGAAAATATGGCAGAGCTTGACGCTTTTCGCGCAAGAAATTCTTCAGAAGCTGAGCCAGGGAATTAAACCTTGTGGCAGCTTGGTTCTATCTCAGGATTTCAATGGAACTACGTAATTGCTGATAATCACCCAAGTTGCTGACATAGGCGATTGCTCAACAACTCCGTTTGAGCCTCGAACATACAGATAACCTTTCGGTGCCGTCCCCACAAATAACCTGAAGCCACCTAACTATTTATTAGACAGAAACTTTCCCGATATCCACCCTATATGGGATAAAAAAAAGAAACTTTCCGTATATCCACCTCATAAAGGATGATATCAAGAATCTTTCGGTATATTCGTTGGTGAGATCCAGACACTTGCTGGATATCATGCCAAATAAGTATAATATCAAGAATTTTGCTGGATATCATTCTTTGGCAAAACCTCCTAAAAAATGGCAAGGAACCAAGGGACGGGTTAGAGATGTTATTCGCCTCAAGCATTATTTTTATAAAACTAAAATCGAGACGCTGGGTTCGGAAAAATGGTCCTTCATCCCAATCCAGACCGAGCCAAGTCAGTCCTGTTGTAATATTTTCTGTATATTCCGGACGCGGTGCGGCAGCACCTGCTACGCAGGATCGCGCCTCATTTGTATCTTCTATTCTTAAAATAAACTTACCCCCATGATGACGGACAAACAGCCGGTTAAACACAGCAGTTCTCGCCATACCAATATATAAGTTCCCTGTGGGGGAAGGAGCGCTCCTAACTCTAACGGTCACAGAACACCTCTTATTTAAGATTAATGTTTATTTACATGCAGTCTTTTATGGTAACTAGTACTGCTGCGTCGAAGTCAAAAGTCAGAAAGCTGTTAGCTGTTTGGTAACAACACAGCTTCAAAACTAGCACGGCTCATCTGAAGTCTGTCGCTGTTGTTTACTCTTGATTACTCTGATTCCCCTGTTTCTTTGAGAAAATCGTCAATCTCCGGTTCTTCCCAATAGTCGGGAATACACCTCAAACTGAAGTTAAAGAATGTTTCGGCGTTTTTATACTTCTCGCAGTTGACGTATGCGTGCAATGCGCTACAAATGGCATTCCGTATAATTGGATTAAGTTCTTTCATTTGCACATCGGTAAGGTGCTTATAATGAAAATCCTCCATAGCATTGCGAACAACTATCGCTATGTATTTTGCCAGCATTTGAGTTTCCTTGCTTGGCTTTACTGCTCGAGGTCGCCGCATTTTCTTGTTGTTCTCTTTATCTCACTGATGATACTGATTTTACCATCCATCCAGCTATCTTACGTTCCAGCTAACAACAACGCCGCGCGCAGCGACAGAACTATTTATTAGACGAACCTATCTCACTGACTCCGTATCTTCCATCGGGGAATTATCGGTAGTATTCATTGGCTGCTGTACAAGTTTAAGGTTTAGTGGCTAACTCAGCACTAGCAGCTTTCTTCAGTTCGTTTAAGCGCGATTGTTAAACTGTTAATGTTATGCAATTGCTTTTAGGTCAAATCTTCCTCGGTAAGTTCAGCATCCTTCATGATGCTTTTCAAAGTTCCTCTAGGCAAATCCCGATTACTGTGAACTGGGATAGAAAGAATCGCATCAACACCTTCCTTGAAATAAATGTGGTGGCTACCAGTAATTCGCTTGAGTTCCCAACCATTTCGCTCCACAATCTTGCAAAGCATTTTGCCAGAAATCGATCTCATAGAGATAGCTCAATGAATCGTTTCTCTGGTTCAAGTTCCCCTCGCTCACTAGCAACTTCCAACCAGCCCTCAATTGCATCTTGCAACATCTCCAACAAGTGTTCGTAACTATCTCCCCAAGTATGACATCCTGGGAGAGCAGGTACAGAACCACACCAGACATCATCCTCCTGCCAAATAATAGCTTTAATCTTCATGATCCATGCTCAAAATATGGTGCTGTATACATTTTAGTTTAGTGTAATTGTGTGATTATTCTATTTTTGCGATAGTATTCATTGTCTGCATTGCAGCCACTTCTTCATCTGTTGGTGCAGGTTGGTCTGTTTTTAACAAGCCTCGCATCTGCCGAATCGCGCCAGAGCGTTCAGATTTGGAAATTGACTTGTCTTGCAAGGACTCAATGATGGCACTTACCAACGCAAGGCGATCGCTGGGTGGTAGCTTAAGAGCCTGTTCTTTTAGTTCTTGCAGTAACATATACGATTCCTATGGTCGAAGGTGTCTTGACTCTAGTATGAATGATTACGTTCTCTACGACCAGATTGATTGCCCCTGCTATAGTTCTCAACCATTCGTCAAAGGTTCATTTTAATCCAGCAGAGAAAAGAAGTTTTTGAATAATTCTTTTTATTAGTAGCAACGTTATGTCTCGTGTCTAAATTATAACATTCCTAGTTTTTAGAAGGATCAGTGGAGGCTAACGCCGCAGATAACCGGCGCGCTGTAATAAAGAGCATGTTGGGTGCGCGTCCGGTTCATCTGCTTGTTCAGTGGTGCGCTTCGAGCCGGTTCAACGTGCAGTATAACCACCGTCCATTGTATAAAAACTTCCGGTCGTAAAAGATGCCTTGTCCGACAACAGAAATTCCACTAAGTTTGCGACTTCTTCGCGCTGTGCAAAGCGTTTCATCGGATGAGATGCCGCCATTTGCGCCCGCGCTTCTTCCGGTGCTTCGCGCATTCGCGGTGTATCCACGTAGCCGGGACCGACGGCGTTGATTCGGATGCCTTTGTCCGCATATTCAAGCGCCGCCGCCCGCGTCAGTCCAATGATTCCGTGTTTCGCGGCGGTATATGGAGCGAGACCTGCGATGCCGACGATGCCGTTTGCCGACGACATATTAACGATTGCTCCGCCGCCGCTTTTGAGCATCGCCGGAATTTCATACTTTAAGCCGAAGAAAACGCCGCTTAAATCCGTAGCGATTACGTCATTCCACAAATCAATTTCATAATCGGCGACCGTGACGCCGTCCGGACCCGTAATGCCGGCATTATTAATCGCCAGATGCAGCCCACCAAAGCGGTTGACGGTTTCTTCAACCATCTTTTTGACCGCCCGGTAATCGCGGACATCCGTCTCGACGGCGTGCGCTCGCTCGCCCGTTTCGTCGAGCCGCTCGACGACGGCGCGAACGCCTTTCAAATCCCTGCCGGCAAGCACGACCGCCGCGCCCGATTGATAAAGTTTGACCGCAATGGCTTCTCCCAATCCGGTTGCCGCTCCAGTCACAACGGCAACTTTACCGGCTAGTGAAGATTTAGAATTCATTGCATCGTTTATTAATGCCATTGCTTGCTCTCACCCATAATTAGGGGATTTGTTAAATCTTACAACAGTAAATTCAAGTTCACCTAAAAATGGAAACCACCGAACTATTTATTAGGCGGAAACTTTCCTGATATTCACCCTATATGGGTAAAAAACAGAAAATTTCCGTATATTCACCTCATAGAGGATGATATCCAGAAAGTTTCTGGATATCATGCCAAATATTCATATCAAGAATTTTGCTGGATATCATTCTCTGGAAAAACCTCCTAAAAAATTGCAAGGGAGGGGTTAGTGATGTTATTCGCCTCAAGCATTTTTCTTATAAAAAGGTCCTTCATGCCAATCCAGACCCAGTCAAGTCAGTTCTGTTGTAATATTTTTTGTAAATTCAAGACGCGGTGCGCTTCTCACCCGCATTCGCGCGATCGCGCCTCATCGGTATCTTCTATTCTTAAAATAAACTTATCCCCATGATGACGGGCAAACAGCCAGTTAAACACAGCAGTTCTCGCCGTACCGATATGTAAGTTCCCTGTGGGGAAAGGAGCGATCCTAATTCTAACGGTCACAGAACACCTAGTATTTAATTATTGAACAGGATTTGATTGAAGGGGTGATTTATTTACCAGAAAACCTGTTTTATAACATCAAAGAAACTAACAAGGCTTTTAAAAGTATTTTAGAAGGTTTTAGATAGAATTGAAGGAAAACTATAAAACTATTTGAGGTCAATATTAATGACACAAACAACCTCTAAAATTCTATATGATTCAGATTTTGCTCTTTGGGTTGAGGAAACTGTAAGCAAATTAAAAGCGAGAGAATTAGAGCGAGCTGATTGGGAGAATTTGATTGAAGAGGTAGAATCTTTAGGAAAAAGGGATAAGCGAGAGTTGAAAAGTCGTTTGATTACCTTATTTGAACATCTTTTAAAACGTAAATATGTACCTTTACCCGATTTTTATCGGGGATGGGAGGTAACTATTAAGGGTACTCAATCGAAATTAAAGGATATTCTGGCTGATTCTCCTAGTTTATGCGGGTTTTTAGAAACTATATATCTTGACTGCTATCAGGAAGCTTTGGAAAATATGCAGATTGAATATGATGCTAATTTTCCCGATGTATGTCCATTTCCCACAAATGTAGATGTTTTGTTAACTGACAAGCTTTGAGAATCAGTTTGTTTAATGAATCAATCAAAGCAATTACTAATAGAGAATCCCTTAAAGATATAAAACTTAGTCTTAAAAATGGAAAACATCGGATGGCTATCTTAGGAACACTTATGCGTAGGCTGCTTCATATTGCTTATGGAGTCATAAAAACTGGCAAACCTTTCGATTCTAACTATAGCCAAACTGATTGACCTTTAAGAGGGTATCTGTACTTAGACAAATGCCACCAAATTTTCTCACACTGACTCCTTCAATCGAGCTACCGCTATACGCTAAGCGAATTATTATCACTGCACCTCGCAATTATGCTCTTCGACTCTATCGAGAAATTGTGCAGCAGGGAGGTTTACCTCTACTAATGCCAACAATAGAAACCTGTTTGCTAACAGATAATACAGAGCTAGATAGGGTTTTGCATAAAATCGAAGAATTTGATTGGATTGTTTTTACGAGTCGCAATGGTATTGAGGCGTTTTTAGAGCGCATGCGAGTTTTGGGACTATCTTTATCGGTTCTAGAATCGTGCTTTGTGTGCGCTATTGGCAAAGATACGGATAAACTAACCGATTTGGGGATAAAAGTAAATCTCGTACCGCGAGAACCAAGTCCCGCAGGCATCATTGCTGAATTAGCCAATTTTGCAGAAGATATTCGAGGCAAAAGCATACTCGTTCCCGCACCAGAGGTAATGGACGTTCCCGAACCAGATATTATTCCCAACTTTGTTTGTGAATTACAACAATTGGATATGAAAGTGACTCGCGTGCCGACTTATACGACAAGGTGTTTAGACGGAACGATCTATGAAGTTGAGTTAGAACTGATTCGTCAGGGGAAAATAGATGCGATCGCTTTTAGCAGTACGGCGGAAATAGAAAGTTTTTTGAATATGATTGATTCGAGCGATGATTTGCAGCAGACTCTAGTTGCTTGTTTCGGTCCCTATACAGCAACCAATGCTAAAAAGTTGGGTTTAGACGTGGCAATTGTCGCAGAAGATTACAGTTCTTTTGAAGGATTTGCCGAGGCGATCGCTGCTTTTTGGGCAACTTCTTAAAAAAAGCTCTAGCAAATTAACATCAGGCTAAAGATTTGGGATACTATCCTCATCGAGTTTTAGAGGTAAATCATGCCCTGGCAACGTTCCGATGGGCGTAAACCCGACCAACTCCGTCCCCATCATTTCCAATTAGATTTTACTACTTCCCCGGTAGCTTCTGTTCTAACTACGTGCGGTAATACTAAAGTACTATGTACCGTTAGTGTTCAACCAGGAGTACCTAACTTCCTCGTCAATAGCGGTAGAGGCTGGTTGACGGCAGAATATCGAATGCTCCCCAGTGCGACTGCATCTCGCCAACCGCGAGAACTGCTTAAACTTTCGGGAAGAACTCAAGAGATTCAAAGATTAATTGGCAGAAGTCTGCGTGCTGCGATCGATCTTGAAGCAGTTGGGGAAAGAACGATTACTGTTGACGCAGATGTCCTCCAAGCGGATGCTGGAACTCGAACTGCTGCGATTACGGGAGGTTACGTTGCTCTGGCTCAGGCTATGGAAAAGTTACACAAACAAGGAGAATTAGCAGTATCTCCCCTACTTGCTCCAGTAGCGGCAGTCTCAGTGGGATTTATATCAGGAGAAGCCTTTTTAGATTTGGATTATCCCGAAGATGTCTCTGCCGACGTAGATTTTAATGTAGTTATGAATGGCAAGCTAGAGCTAATTGAAATCCAGGGAACGGCAGAGGCGGGAAGCTTTACCCGTCAACAGATGAACCAAATGTTAGATTTGGCGGAAAAAGGCATTCAAGAATTACTTGCCTCTCAGCAGGAGACTCTAATGAGATAAGGGAACAGGGAACAGGGGTCAGAAGTCAATGGATAATTAATAATTATCAATTACAATTTTATTTTGAATTTATTCAGTAATTTTCCTGGTAAAAAATCTTTCTAAAAAATAATTTCTGGGAAATCACTATGGCGATCGCGTCAAATCCAAGCCTATCTTTGAGCGGTTAACTTAGCTATTTGTGGTGCGGTTGATGTCTAGAAATGAGAGTCAGCAAGAAGCGACAGAACAATTCTCATTTATTTACACCCTCACCTACTCTCGGTCTGTAGTTAAAAAGAGAGAGCAACTAAAGGATCATTTATCTCCTGACACTAATGCCATTGCTAACGGCAAAAAAAATAGCTTACCTCAATCGCCGCAATCAGACTTTTCTCTAGTTATACCGTCCTCGGCTATTTCGCCCATAGCTTTAGATTTTGAGCAACTAGAGCGATCGCTCTCTTCTTCCCTAACTTGTTACTCCCCCGTCGAGCCTCAAGAACAGCAAATCGATTCCCAGCCAAACAAACGCGGTATTAATACTTATTTAGATAAAATTTTCTTTATTTTTGCCTGTGGTTATCTTTTCTTTGTTGTCTGGTGGCTGATTGCGGGGCAAAACGGTCAAATCCCACTCTTTTCTTGGATAAAACACCATTCCGAGCAACAACTGTCTGTATCGGATGCTAACTTTCTCGACTATATGGAGCGATCGCTGGCAGTAATTGACCGCAAGGCAGAAGCAAACAAACAGCAGCAAACTACAGACCATTCTCTCACCTCTGAGTTAGCTGCTCAAATAGTCTACGTTCCTGTTTATAATGCTATCAATGCTTTGGCTCCTTCTTCTGTTGCTACCGTTACCACTCCTAGCAGCAGTGAGCCACTACCACCGCCTCCACCTCCACCTTCAGCGTCAGTTACGCCCAAAACTGTCTCTCTTCCCGAAGCAATAACGGCAACGACAACAGCAGAACTGCCACCATCTCCCCCTCCCGAACCAGTTTCGTCCTCTTCGTCCACAAACTCGGTTAGCTCTTCTGTTGCCGACTATACCTTGGTTGGGTTGCTGGAGTTGGGAGAAAAATCTGCTGCTTTATTTACAGTGAATGGAACTACTCAAAGAATTTGGTTAGGAGAGAAAATTGATAATACTGGTTGGACTTTAGAAGCGATCGCCAACCAGAAAGCTCAAATCCGCAATCAGGGACAAGTGCGCTCCCTCAGTATTGGCGAACAATTTTGAGTGCGCTGAGAGAGTCGAAGCCGGAACTTGATGAGGGGCTGTGGGCGGGTAGGGATTCTCCTGCGTCCGCCCCTTGTAAGCTCCGTGAAGCGCAGTGTTTTCACCAAATTACCAAAAAAAATTAATCAACACGGGGTTAGTACTGCGATACTGTAGATTGAGTCCCCTTAACTTTTTTTTAAATACTTTCTATGACATCGGTTGATATTTCTCAGCGTACGATTCGCATTGGTTCGCGCAAAAGTCAATTAGCTTTAGTACAAACTTACTGGGTCAAAAAAGAATTAGAATCCCACTTCCCTGAGATTGATTTTGAAGTGGAGACAATGAGCACTCAGGGAGATAAAATTCTCGATGTTGCCTTAGCTAAAATTGGCGATAAAGGCTTATTTACCAAAGAATTAGAGGTGGGAATGCTCAGTAACCAAACTGATTTCGCCGTGCATTCCCTCAAAGATTTACCCACCAACTTACCAGAAGGATTGATGCTCGGTTGCGTTACCAAAAGAGTCGATCCTGCTGATGCTTTAGTGGTTCACGAAAAGCATAAGGATAGACAATTACATACTTTACCAGACGGTTCTGTAATAGGAACTTCTTCCCTTAGACGTTTAGCTCAGTTGCGCCATCATTTCCCTCACTTGCAGTTTAAAGATGTACGGGGAAACGTCAACACTCGTTTGGCTAAACTCGATGCCGGCGAATATGATGCTATTATTTTGGCAGTAGCAGGATTGCAAAGATTGGGAATAAGCGATCGCATCCATCAAACGATCGCCCCTGAAATCTCTCTCCACGCTGTCGGACAAGGAGCATTAGGCATCGAATGTCGGGAAGGAGATACAGAAATCTTGAAAGTGATTAAAGCTCTAGAAGATCCAGAGACTCGCGATCGCTGCTATGCCGAACGAGCCTTTCTGCGTGAATTGGAGGGCGGCTGTCAGGTTCCCATTGGTGTAAATACTAAAATAGATGAAGATACCCTGATCTTTACTGGAATGGTAGCCAGCCTAGATGGCTCTAAACTAATAAAAGATACGATTAGTGGCAGTAGAACCAATGCCGAACAGTTAGGCAAAGATTTAGCCAATCGCTTGCGAAACATGGGTGCAGATGAAATTTTGGCAGAAATATTTGCTCAAATAGAACGTAGCTAACATCGAGTAATTATAATTGCCATGAAAATACCAACAGATCTATTGATTTATGCTCAGTGGTCGGGAATTCTTACTATTGTAAGCCTTGTCATGACGATCCTGGCTTTTGTTTTCGGTTGGGGCTTTCGGTTTCGCCTCGTTGGTGTAACAGGTTTTATGGGGCTACTCACTATCGGGATTTTTACCCTAAAGCTTGGTTTAATTACTCATACAGAAATACCAGGAGCAAGACGTTATTCTTTGGTGTACGATAATGGAGCTAATCAAGTAGTAATTGCAGTTCCTCCACAAGTAGAAGAGTCTCAAATAGAGCCTACTCTGCGTCAAGCTGCGTCCGATCTATACTCTCCTGGGAGAAATGCGTTAGGTGGCGATAATAAACTAACCATCCGATTGAGGACGATATTACATCCCGAACCAGGAATTTCTCGCCCTCTCTATCTCGGACAAATTAGACGCTCGTTGTTTTCACGAGAAGATGAAAACATGGAAGTAAAAATATTTACTGACAATTTGGCTCAATTACCAAAAACGGAAAACGGGGAACAGGCAAAAATTGACAATTGAGAATTGATAATTATTTATTATCCATTGAATCCTGACTCCTGTACTATATACTACATCCAAAATTAAACAGTCTATGGGAAAAAAAACCGTTCAAATATCTAATCAGACAAAAACCAATTTTGTTTCTTTGTTGGTAGCACCAGGACGAGTACTGCGAGGAGAAAAATGTCTCGCCGAGTCAGGAGAAGCGATCGCTCTTTTAGGTAATCGTCCTTTAATAGTAGGGGGCGATCGCACTTTAGAGAGCATTCAACCCTATCTACAACCCGTTCTTCAACGGCAACAATTGACTGCGTCTCAAAGCAGTTATAGCCCCGATTGTGCCGAATCTTCCCTTGCCCGATTGAGAGAAGCCGTTGAGGAACATCAAGCCGATTTCATTATAGGCATTGGTGGCGGTAAAGCCCTAGATACAGCCAAATTATTAGCTCATCAATGTCAGCTACCAATAGTAACTATCCCTACTTCTGCTGCTACCTGTGCTGCTTGGACGGCTCTATCTAATATTTACTCCGAAACAGGAGCATTTCAATACGATGTCGCTCTAGCTCGTTGTCCCGACTTGCTAATCTTAGACTACAGTTTAATTCGGACTGCTTCTCAACGTACTCTCGTAGCTGGAATTGGGGATGCGATCGCTAAATGGTATGAAGCTTCTGTCAGTAGTGGTAGTTCTACAGCTACTTTAACTATTGCCGCAGTTCAACAAGCAAGAGTTCTTCGGGATATCCTCTTCCAAAAGTCGGCGGCTGCCTTACAAAATCCAGACAGCGAAGACTGGCGCGAAGTAGTCGATGCTACCGTTCTCTTAGCTGGTGTTATTGGGGGATTAGGCGGGGCAAATTGCCGTACTGTAGCAGCTCATGCAGTACACAACGGTTTAACTCATATTCCGTCTGCCCATGCCGCTTTCCACGGTGAAAAAGTTGCCTACGGCATCCTCGTACAACTACGCCTGGAAGAGATGGTACAGGGCAATCAACTAGCTGCTTCTGCCAGACAACAGTTACTGCAGTTTTATAAAGAAATCGGCTTGCCGCAAACTTTAGAAGATTTAGGACTGGGCAATATCAGCTTAGGCGAACTGCGGCGCGCTGCCGAAGTTTCTTGCTCCCCTCACTCTGACATTCATCGATTGCCTTTTACTGTCTCCCCCGAACAGCTAATGGCAGCAATGGTATCGACTACTCTCCAACACTCAGCGGTTAAACAGAGCATAGCCAATAATTGATAATGGATAATTGATAATTATCCATTATCCATTATCAATTATTCATTTATTCATTGACCTTTACCAATTGCTCCAGCTGCCGCGTTCTTTAGCTTTCCGATCGTAATCTAATTGGCGATTTTTTAAAATGTTTTGATATTCGAACGAACTTCCCCAGCGATCTATTTCTCGGGCGCGAATAACGGGAACGGGGTGAGTAAGTTGGGCAGTTTGAGCTTGTTTGAGTAATTCTCCTAACTGGGTTTGGTCTACTGCATCATAAGCCCTCGCTTGTTCGATGAATGCCTCCAAATTTAACTGGGATGCGAGACTGGGAGAACCGCCTGCTAATTTCATAAGTACCGACATCACTACTTTCGGATCTTGGGTAACTAGTAAAGCGGCGCGATCGCAACTAAATTCGGCACAGCGTATCCAGCGTAGCATTTGCTCCTGTAGAGATTGGGCGAGAATTGCTCCCCAAGTAGGTAGTAAAGTGGCTGCTAACACCATGATATTTGCCAGAGTTAGATAAACGCCATGTTCGCACTTAAGATGACCCAACTCGTGGGCAATTACTGCCTGAATTTCTTCAGGGGTGAGCATTTCTATCAAAGAAGTGTGCAAAACCATAAATGGTTGCTTCCCTCGCATAGCAAAAGTGTAGGCATTAGGAACGGGGTTTTGCTGGACGTAAAGCTGAGGTGGTTCTAGATCGAGAATTTGACAGGCTTCTAACAATAATTTATGAAGGTAGGGTAGTTGTTTCTCACTGACAAGAACGCTAGAAGCAATATTATTGAGATAGAAGAATTGTTCTGCCACTGGACCGAGCAAACTGCGAATGGCGATATCTAGACCCGGAAATTGTTTCAGACTAGTAGTGGCTTGTAAATCGAGAGGATGACGAAAATCGTCAGCTTTTAAACCTATTAATTGTTTTTTTGTTAAGTTCATGGTGGTTGAGAATTGGGAATGGAAAATGAGTGTTATACACCAACGAGCCAACTTTTGATTCGCTCAAGACTGTCCCAATTTGGTTTTCTGGTTAACCCATCTTCTATATTTTCTTTTATATTGCTCCGAATTTGCTCGTCGAGTGCCATGATTTGTTGAGCTACTTCTATATGTGGGCGAACGCCTTTTTGTCCTGTTTCTAAGATAGCTAAGGCAAGGTTGATTCTGGCTTGGGGAGCTTTACCATCAAGTTTAACGCTCTTCTGAGCTGCTTTAAAGGCTTTATTCGCTTGGTCGGTTAACAAATATAACCAAGCAAGACAACTCCAAGCAGCTGCGTTTTTCGGAGCGCGATCGCAAATTTCCTGAAACAGGGGAATCAAATTTTCTGCTGTTTCTCCCGATTGATATTTTTCTAAAGCTTGCTCAAACAAAGTAGTTACAGATTCGCTCATGAGAATAAATGCTCGACGATTTGATTTTTTAAGCGCATCCCCCGCGCTAAGAGAGGGGGATTTCGCGTTATTTGTCATTAGTCATTGGTCATTGGTCTTTCGTTAACTGTTAATACTAGCGTTAAAACAAAGGACAAATGACTATCCCTAGAAGGAATGGGCGCTCGATCGCTTTCTGCGAACTTTAAGATAGCTAAGGCAGGTCAATTTTGCCTGCCCCTATAAAAATATACTTGATTGAAGAGAGCTAAAATTGATGTAACCTTAAACGCCAAAGGATTTACCACAGCCACAGGTTTGAGCGGCATTAGGATTAGTAAACTGAAATCCTCCGCCGATCATGGCATTGCTGTAGTCGAGAACTAAACCGTAGAGATACAAGAGGCTTTTTGGGTCGCAAACAATCTTAAAACCCTCGTAGTCAAATACTTTATCCTCATTACGAATTTTACTTTGGTCTTCAAAATCCATCAGGTAAGACATGCCCGAACAACCTCCCTGACGAACTCCTACCCGCAAACAGAGGTCTTGATTGCCCTGCTGTTGGCGTAGCATCGAGATATGTTTAAGAGCTGCTTCAGTTAATTGAATTCCTGTTTGGGGAGTTTGAGTTGCTTGTGTCATTGCTAATTAGTGACTCCTAATTATGGGTTAGTTATAAACTGGCTGAATGGATAGCTTGAGGAAATTAGACTAAGTTGTCGAGTTTTGCCGTTTTTAACAAAAAGTCTTTTTATTGTCTATGATACCTTACAGCAATTTATCGGATCTTGGCAGCGACGCTTCAGGAAACATTGAGCAGGTATTAGGCATTGGTGACAAGTTAAGAAAATGTACAAATTGTCAAGTATATAGAAATAGAAGCATCAAGGGCATTTTAAACTAAAAAAGGAAACAGATTAAAGTGCGCTCGCGCTCTTGC
>JADEWQ010000123.1 GCA_015207585.1 Pleurocapsales cyanobacterium LEGE 06147
ACTTCTTGGGGATGTTGCTCTATATATTTCCAGGTGTAATTACTCATTTATTTTGGCTTGTTTGACCAATTTATGCTTGATTTACTTTTTTAATTTTATTTATAATTGTATTTTGGAGATGTCTAATGCATGAAAGCGTTTTTCTCTCCCAGAGAGCCTTCTAAGCAGTCTTTTCGAACTCTTAGTGCGTTTGGATTGAATCGACGCTCTTACACGGGCAAATTTGGCGCGGGTTTGTCTAAGTTGTTTTCCATCCCAAGATTTACCTGTACTAGTAGTAGCGAGATCGCGCAACCCAACATCTACCCCAAGCACCTTTGGTGTTTTGTTTCTAGGTTGTGTCGGTATTTCTACAACTATATTGATGTAGTAATCTCCCTGTCTGTTTTTAGACAATGTAGCACTGGATTGCCTGACAGACGTGATTAGCCTTCAATCCTGTAGCTTCTCGCGTAGGTTTGTAAACCTTGTGATGCAGCTTGGTTGTATTCCAGCAGTTATCGCATTGGGCTACTGCCAGTATTCGATTACAGGCATCGGCAAAACCAACAAGGGTTTCGTCAATATCTTGGCAAAAGCTTGACGGTACTATCAGCTGGCAACGTACAGTCAGTGGTTGAGTCATAGAATGATTTTAACTCATCCACATCTAAAAGTAAACCGTATAATGGAAGACTCGGCTTTTCTCCTTTGTCGAGTAGGGAGATAGGGAATTTGGGACTTAGGGAAACAACTTCCCCAATGCCCAAAGACCCAAAACCCGCATTCTTCAAAGCGTGGGTCTCCACGCCGTAATTTTTGATGAATTAGATACTGAACTAAATTTATACTAAACAGAAGGAGCGATCGTTCATGTGCCACAATCGGCAATAAAAACAATGACTATCACAGTTAAGCAGATTACTTTCCCGATGAGCGTAATAGTACTTGTGTTTTTACCAGGACAGCAACCTTTAGAATTTACAAAAAGCGATCGCCTGCCAACACCAAAATTTCTCGATTTGGATTTGTCTGTCGAGGAAGTATTCGGTTGGTTAAAAGTTGCTTAATAAAAGCCGTTTTTTATGTTTAATTTTATCTATTTTTTCTTGAAAAAGTCCTTGCTATCTAAATAAATTTTGTAGCAAAAATAATATTTTTTTCTTTAGATAACCTCCGAAAAGTTTATAAGCTTTTTCAAATTTATAAAAAAACAATATATCTATTAAATCTTCTGTTTTTAAAGCAGTTAAAGTACTAACTTTTTGCTCAAAGCTAGAATCGTCATATCCTAAATATACTTTGCGGCTAATTTGCTCGGATAAATTCCATTTGAAAGAAAAATAACGTTTCATTTCTTTTTGGTATGGTTTAAAGCTAGATAATTGATTGCATAAATATTTTTGAATATATTTGGCAGCTATTTCTGCTCCATACATACCATGCCTAATACCTTCTCCTCCCAGAAAATTCACTGTTGATACTGCATCACCGATTGCAATAATATTATCTTGATAATAAATATCATTTAATCCTGGAGAATATTCCAAAATAGAGCCATGAACATCAATAATTTTATAGTTACTCGTTTTCAGGTAATCGGTAATGAGGAGTTGAATGTATTTTTTTAATGGTTCGTTTTGCTTAATTTTTAAATGTTCTCCATGAATACGTGCTGCTCCTACTTTGAGTAATTTATGCTCCATTGGAAAGAGCCAGGAGTAACCTTTAGGCATCCATTTAGAGCCAAGAAAAAAAGTAAGACAATTAGAAACTTTTGTGTAATTTTGCTCTTCTACTTCAATTAAATACTCTATGCCAGTCCCTTTCAGAAAAGAAGGTTTATCTCGTTTAGAAGGATAAATTACCGCTCTAGTAAATCCAGTAGCATCAACTAGCACTTTAGTAGTAACAAGAATTAAATCACCTCCTTTTCTTTGTAAAAAAACTCGCGTTCGATCATTTTTGCGATCGTATTTAACATAGCGATAACCTAACCAGACTTCACCTCCATAAGCTTGAACTTTTTGAGCAAGAAATCCTCTCAATTTGGCAAAATTCAACACTGCCCCTAATCTTTCTGGAGAATCCCAATCGCGGCTAATATTATTAGTTACAATGGTTATTTTTTGCCAAAAAGTGCCGACTATTGTTTCTGGTAAATTAAATTGTTCTAGGGTTTTTAAAGGAGTTGCCGCGCTAGAAAAATTATTTTGCTCGAAGTTTTCGTGTTGTTCTACCAGTAAAACCTTGTGATTGGATTTGGCTAAGGTTCTAGCACATTGACAGCCTGCCGGACCCGCTCCTATAATTACTGCGTCAAAGTCTTGCATTACTAATGAAAATTAGCTTTTTTCTCTAAACCAGATTAATTGGAAATACGTACTGTTCTTCCCTGGAATTTTGAAGCGTCGACCTCGCTTGAATTGAATTAGATTTAAGCGAACATGCAGCGGTGCCTTCCGCGCTTTGTAGGGACGTAGCATGCTACGTCCCTACTCAATATGGATGTTGTCTATGTTTAGGATGAGCATTGCCCACCCACTAAATTAATTAACCTACAGTAGAAGGTTGTTTCCTAGAAAAGGCTGTGAGGATTTGTTGTGCCATTTGGGAACTAGTTAAGCTCAAGTCAGCTTTTGATTCGTCGGGTTTAGCATGATCGACTAAAATATCGGGTATGCCAAAACGTTTTACGGGAACGAGAACATTATTGTCTTGTAAAGCTTCTATAATGGCAGAACCAAAACCACCCATCAGACAGCCTTCTTCAAAGGTAACTACTTTACCGATGCGCTCTGCTAAAGGCAAAATTAATTCTGTATCTAACGGTTTAACAAAACGAGCATTAATTACGGTTGCTTCGATACCGTGTTCGCTCAGAATTTCGGCTACTTGCAGTGCTGGATGAACCATAGTGCCGTAGCCAACTAGTAGGATATCATCGCCGCTGCGCAAAATTTCCCCTTTACCAATTTCTAGGGGTTCCCAACCTTCTTCCATCAAAGGAACGCCTATACCGTTACCGCGAGGATAACGCATGGCGATCGGACCTTTAGTATAGTCAATACCAGTAACAACCATTCGTTGTAATTCTGCTTCGTCTTTGGGTGCCATAACGACCATGTTAGGAATACAACGCAAATAGGCGATATCGTACATCCCTTGGTGGGTTGGTCCGTCTGCACCGACAATACCCGCCCGATCCAGGCAGAAGAAGACGGGGAGCTTTTGAATGCAAACGTCGTGAATTACTTGGTCGTATGCTCTTTGTAGAAAAGTAGAGTAGATTGCCGCTACTGGGCGCATCCCTTCACAGGCTAAACCAGCAGCTAGAGTCACGGCATGTTGCTCGGCAATACCGACATCTACATATTGTTTGGGTAACTTTTGTTGTAATTTATCCAAGCCAGTCCCTGTTGCCATAGCGGCAGTAATACCGATAATTTTCGGGTTATTCTCTGCCAGTTTGGTAAGTGTGTGTCCGAAGACTTTGGCATAGCCAGGGGGTTTGGGTTTGCTAGAGGGAATTGCTTTTCCCGTAGCTAGATTAAAGGGATTTTGGGCATGGTAACCAACTCGATCTTTTTCGGCGATCGCGTATCCTTTTCCTTTGACTGTGGCTACGTGAACTAAAACTGGACCCGTTACTTTATGTGCCTGTTTGAAAGTATCAATCAATTCTTGCAGGTTATGACCATCAATCGGACCGAAATATTTAAAGCCTAATTCCTCAATAACTGCTCCTACTTTAGGAACTGTCAGACGTTTCATCCCTTCTTTAAGGCGTTCCATTTCTGGTGTCAGGGAATCGCCAAAAAAGGGTAGATTTTTAAACTGTTCTTCGAGATTATCAGAAAGAAATTGTACGGGATCGGACAGGCGCACTTTATTTAGATAACGAGAAATTGCCCCCACGTTGGGAGAGATAGACATTTCGTTGTCATTAAGCACCACCATGAGGTTGGTATGGGGTAAATGTCCTGCATGGTTGATGGCTTCTAGTGCCATTCCTCCTGTCAGCGCGCCATCCCCAATTACTGCTACTACCTTAAAATCTTCTCCCTTGGCATCTCGTGCCAGTGCCATGCCTAAAGCAGCAGAGATACTAGTAGAAGCATGTCCGGCACCAAAATGATCGAATTTGCTTTCACTGCGTTTGAGATATCCTGCAATCCCGTCTTTTTGTCTGAGAGACTGAAAGCGATTATATCTCCCCGTTAGCATTTTGTGGGGATAGGCTTGGTGTCCCACATCCCAAATTACTTTGTCTCGGTCTAAATCTAGAGTCTGATAAAGAGCTATTGTAAGTTCTACTACCCCCAGTCCAGGTCCGAGATGACCGCCACTAGCAGCTACAGTTTCTAAATGTTTTTCTCTAATTTGACGGGCAATGTCCTCTAGTTGCCGAATTGAAAAACCGTGCAACTGATTTGGATGAGTTATTTCATTTAAATGCATACCGTCGCGTTCTCTACAATCAAGTTTTATTTTTTGTTCTAAAAGAAAATTATCCTACTTTGACTGTCCATATAAAACAAACAAAGACTTTTTTACACTTAACACAGTTTGTAAACTTTTAGCTTGGATTAGCCCATACACCTGATGTAGTCTTAGAGCTAAAAAAATTATTAAGAAAAACTAAAAAAAGTCGCTCCCTAAGAAAAGCACTGTTAGATTTGCGCCAGTTTTGTCTTGATACAAACAGTAGTTAGTAGTTTTTCATCTTTTAACTGCTAGCTATCGGGTAATTTGTTGATAATCTTTAAATATTTATGAATAATTCTTTGGATCAGCAATTGAGCCAACACTCTACTGTCAAACACTCTCATCGATTGCTGAATCGCTGTGGACTTTTAGTTCTCGGTTCGGGCTGGGTTGTGGCGATCGCCTTGGCAGGAATGGGCTTGACGAATTGGTGTGTTCCAGGCAAAGAAGCCGGAAACTATTCCTCTTCTGCCATATCAACTAACTATGAAGGAATAATTCAAAAGTCAAAGCCTCAATCTTCGGTGCCATTCTGGATTTATCTGTTACTAATTGTTAGTGTTAGTCCCTGGTTATTCACCTATTTCCGTAAACAGTCAGTTGCTAGCAACTCTAAAAAACCAATCCGTAGTGGTCTGCGGTGCGGCAGCACCTGCTACGCAGGATCGCCATCTTCTCTTCAACCAATTACAGGGTATACAAGCCGAGGGGACGATTACAACTTGCCACAATTAGTTCAGCCTGTTAGTTCGGTTTCTCAGGAGCAAAAACCAGTATCCTATCGCATTTCTCGCGTTTCTTCCCGTCAGCCTTCTGCTGTTCTAGGTAGTACTTTATCAGTACGAGCAAAAAATATTCGACTTCCATTTGAGCAATTAAAGTAAACCAGGAGACAGAATCCAGAATTCAGAAGAATATTCTACTGGCTCGGTGTACGGGCGGCGACTAGGAGCGTTGGGGTTCGCTCGCTCCAAGACCCTGCCACTGCGCGTAGTGGGGCGGTTTTCTAACCGCGCGCGTGAAGTGTCCCTACTGACTTCTTCTTAGTAAAAGCGATCGGGAAAAGAAAGTGACTACAAGTCCATTTAACTCAAATTTTTTCTTGCTAATTAGCCATTTTTTACTTTCCCCGACTAATATATACGAGTTAGTAAAATATTAATTTGCCGGCAATTGACTATGAAGATTATCGATGCTAGGGGAAGATTATTTGGAAAAATCAGTATTCTCGATTTAGGTGCTGCTTGTGTAATTTTTTTGGTAATTATCGGTATCTTTTTTTATCCCGGTACTCCAGTTACTAATATTACTGCCGCTCAAAATGTTAAAACCATTGAAGTAGATGTTTTAGTAAGAGGACTAAGTGTTAGCAACTTCGATGCATTAATGGAAGAGTTTGAGACAGAAAAAAAAGCAAATATTGTCATTCGCAACCAACCTGCAGGTAGAGTAGATATTAAAGCTGCCAAACGCTTACCTAGAACTACTCCCGTTCCCCAACCAGACGGTACAGTAAAAGCACTACCCGATCCTCGTCCTGAAGTTGCCATGATTTACGACATGCTCATCACCGTTGATGGTAGAGCCCAAATTACCAATAATGGGGCGGTAATCGATAGTACGAAGAAAGTAAAAATAGGTACGCCAATTCAGTTGGAAGGGATGAATTACGATTTTAATGGCAGCATTGTTGCTGTAAAGATTCCCAATTGAAGAAGACAGAAGGTAAGGGGACGCGGTGACAAGACAAGTCTGCGGAATCGAATTCCACGCTTGTTCCCGAAGGGGCGAAGCGATGTCCGTGCGGCGACGCTCCTGATATGGGATTAAACCAATTCAAAATGGCAGTATGAATTGAGGACAATTCCCATGAAAACAAAGTGAAAAAATCTCAGTTTTTTCCTTGCCGCGAGCGCCTTTTCAATCTTTATCGTTTTGCCAATACCATGAGAAAGCTAATAAGATCTGTCGAGTGGAGCCTAAATATTCTGTATGACATCTACAATCCGTTCCCGTAGCCATTGATGTTGAGGACGATTAGTGTGGCGCTGATGCCAAACCATCGATACGGTAAAACCTTCAATTTCAATTGGTGGTGACAGTAACTTTAAATTCATTGCCTTGGCACACTGTTGTGCCATACGCCTGGGAAGCAATGCCACACAGTCTGAATTGGCAAGTAAAAACGGAACTGGCATAAAGTGAGGAGTAGACCAAATTACTTGTCGAGATTGCTGTTGTCGTTTTAGTATTTCATCTCCTGCCCCTTGAAAGTCATCGCGCATCGACACTAAAAGATGCGATCGCCTTAGATAATCTTCTACGGATAACTCTGTCAGAGAATCATCGCTTCTGACAACGCAGATAAACTCTTCTCGATACAAATCCTGCTCGACGTGCCAGCTTTTGAGGGGTAATTTAGCATTTATAGCCAAATCGATGCGGTTGTCATCTAAAGCATCCATCACAGTTTCTTTATTCAGATTACTGATGCGAATACGAATGCCCGGTGCTTGAGTAGTTAGCTGCTGTAATAGATTAATTCCGATAGTAGCTTCAACATAATCGCTGGCTGCAATTCTAAAAGTTTCCTGTGCGGTAGCTGGATTGAAAGCTTCTCTTGAGAGTAAAGTTGATTGAATTTCTGTCAGAATTTGACGGACGCGATCGCTTATTTCACGGGCATAAGGAGTGACTTCCATCTCCCTTGAAGTACGAATCAAAATGTCATCATTCAAAATAATTCGCAATCGTTTCAAAGCATGACTCATTGCCGATTGACTCATGTCGAGTCTTTCGGCTGCCCGCGTGACGCTAGCTTCTTCCATTAAAACGTCAAGGGCGATTAACAAATTTAGATCTAGTTTGCGCAGATTGGTGTAGTCGATATTCACGAATAAAGACGATTAAATCGATAGCATCGATATTTATTATCTACGATATTTATTTGACTAATACTATTGCTTTTATTAATGTGTAGATATGTATTTAAACCAGAGAAATCTCAAAGAGTAAATTATGGTGCAATCGACTTTGTGAAATAACTATTCTAATAAAACATGACTCACGAACTAGACGGAAAAGTTGCTCTAGTCACTGGAGGAACGACAGGAATTGGACGAGAAACCGCGATCGCTTTCGCCCGTGCGGGAGCAAAAGTAATTGTTAGTGGTAGAGGAATCGAACGAGGTCGAGAAACAGTAAGCTCGATTCAAAAAGAAGGCGGGGAGGCAACTTTTATCCAAACAGATATTTCTCAGGCAACAGAAGTTGAGGCAATGATTGCTAAAGCGGTAGAAACCCACGAGCGTCTTGATTGCGTTTTTAACAATGCAGGAACAGAAGGAAAGCTCGCGCCAATTACCGAACTGACGGAGGAAGACTTAAACCTAGTCAAAGCTAAAGTTCAGTTACAACTGACCCCGTTCCGGAGGGGCTGTCTCTTGAATTTAATTCAAGAATGCGGAATGCACTCCTTTGCGGTGAGGGTCGAAGCCGGAGGTTTCCTCCGGCTGTAAGCGACCCGAAGTCGGAACCGAGTGGCGGAGTACCTTGGACTCAAAATTTGGTTAAGCTAACCCATTTCAATGGGTTTGAGCTTTGAGCCGGAACTTTAGTTCGCGGCAAACTGCGTAAGTCCTACATTTTAAATACTGTGTTTTGTTTTAGTTTCACGAGGTAGGAAAAGTAACTTTGTTTTGCGAGTATTTTGATTCTCTCAAAAAACAACAGTTTGAAACCTATGACGAAGAAAAATAGAGCGATCCCGCTTCGCGGGTGCTGCCGCACCGCAACCATATATATACCTCAGCAATACGAATATGCAATGGTATCGGGTAAAGACAAACTAGATAACATTTAAAATTCTCGCTATACTCACATCAAACCGTTTACAGACAAGGAATATATCGAACAAGCTGGTTTTTAATCTAGGAGAAAAATTGAAATGTTACTAAATCACGTAGGCGTTACCGTAACCGAGATCGACAAAGCCATTAAATGGTACGGTGAGGTGCTAGGTTTTGAATTACTGATGGGACCTTTAGAAATTGATGTCGATAATCCTACCATTGGCGAAATTTGCAGCGATATTTTTGGCGAAAACTGGCAATCTATGCGTCAAGCACACATGAGTATGAGCAACGGTATTGGATTAGAAATCTTTGAGTTTGTTGAACCTAAAGCCGAACGTCGCGAAAATAATTTTGAATATTGGAAAAACGGCTTTTTTCATATCTGCGTTACCAATCCAGATGTCAAAAGTTTAGCCAACAAAATTGCTGAAACTGGCGGTAAACAAAGAAGCAAAGTTTGGACGGTATTTCCTGGCTGCGATGTGGTTTACTGTGAAGATCCTTTCGGTAACATTGTTGAAATTTACAGTCGTAGTTACGAACAGTTTTATGCTAATCGAGCAGATACGTAGATAGATAGCTATTGTTGAAATCTAGATTCTGGCATCAAACCTAATACTGTTTTTGAAAATATTCTCTCTGACGCGATCGCAGTAGTCAAATTTTTCAATATCTTTAATTTTTCGTTAGTTTTTGGCAGCAAGTACGAGTAAGCCCAAAATAAAACGCGATCGCGCTTAAGCACTTATTTATTTTTTTCTCGACGCAACAACCAATCATAGCAAGAAGGTGCAAGATTTTAACGTTAGCAAAATTGTAATTTTAAATTAAATATTGTGACCGAAAAAGGAGAGATTTGCCAGTAAACATCAATATCCAACTAAATTAGCGGTAGTTTTAGTTTTATTTCGCCATCTGCAATTAGTCGAGCGGTACATTATGCGATCGCACAACCAGACGAAGTAGCCGTTAACGAAATCGTAGTACATCCATCCGACCAAGAATTGTAAACACTGATCCAGAGGTTAAATCATGAAAATTGGCATTATTGGATCCGGAAATATTGGAGGAACGTTAGGACAACATTGGGCAAAAGCGGGACATGAAGTGATGTTTAGTTCTCGACATCCAGAAGAACTCAAATCAATGGCAGAAAAAGTGGGGGCAAAAACTGGCACTGTGGAAGAAGCGGCGGCTTTTGGGGAGGTCATTTTACTCGCAATTCCCTATGGTAAAGTTCCCGATCTAGCAAAGCAGATCGGCAGTTTGGACAATAAAATTCTCATCGATGTAGCTAATCCCTATCCTCAGCGAGACGGTAATGTTGCTCAAAAAGTAATTGATGATGAATCTCAAACCGCAACGGGTTATGTTGCCAGTCAATTTCCAGGTGCAAAAACTGTTAAAGCGTTTAACTCGATCTATTTTAAAGTGTTAGAAGAAAAAGCTTTTCGTTCTGGCAATGATAGAATTGCCGTTCAGGTTTGTGGCGATGACGAACAGGCAAAACAGACTGTCAAAAGATTAATTGAAGACATTGGTTTTGCACCCCAAGACTTAGGCGATCTCAGTCGTGGCGTTCTTTTTGAACCCGATGCACCACTTTATAACCAGAATCTTAAGATTGCTGAAGCAGAAAAACTCTTGAGTCAAATTAAATAAGCGATCGCCTACTATTTTTATCTGATTGATTAGAACCATTGCGATTAAGTTATGATTAGAAACTACTTATACACGACTTAAAAACTGTAATCGCGATCGCCAAATCTTAGGAATATACAACATCTCTGCTACTAGTTTAGAACCCTTAAAGGCTGAAGTTTGTGATGCCGTTTTATTATTAGGTCCTCTTTATCATTTATGCTTTCTCGAAGAAAGAGAGCGTGCTGTAGCAGAAGCTGCCAGAATCTTAAAGCCAAACGGCATAATCTTTGCTGCTGGTATTAATCGCTTAGCATATTTTAGAGAACTGTTCCGCAGCGATCCTCAGCAAGGTTTATCTCGTCAGGAATTTCATCAGCAGTTTTTAAAGGATGGGAACGGCGATCCCTTCCATATGCCTCCTCTGGGCTATGCTCATTTAACTACTAGTGACGAGTTTTTACAACTATTTGCAGTTAGTTTTGAGCAAATTACTTTAATCGATGTTGAATCTTTTACTGCTCCCTTTCCTACAGCAGGTAACGAGCTTTCTTGGCAAGAGTTAGAAGCTTGGGTCGATTTAGTAGAAGCGACAGGAGTAACTCCAGAGGGTTTGGGAATGAGCGATCATCTTCTTTATATCGGTCGGCGAAAAGCTTAAGTGCGACTCAAATCCAATAGAAAAAGATTTTAATTATGGTAAAAACTGAATTGAAAATTGGCGATCGCTGTCAGTTGTCTGTCGAAGGCGAGAACCTAAATTTTAATAATTTTTGTAAACTAATCTAGAAAAAAGCGGAAATCATCATAAAGACGCTCTTAGACTAGAAAGCAAGGCACTTATCCTGATAAATGCCTTTTTTTTAATGGTCATTAGCTCTCAAGCATGATTCCGCTACAGCTAACCCTACACAACTTTCTTAGCTATCGCGAAGCCACGTTAGACTTTCGTGGCTTGCATACTGCTTGCATCTGTGGTGCTAATGGTGCGGGAAAATCCTCTTTACTAGAGGCAATTACTTGGGTAATCTGGGGAAAAAGTCGGACAGCGACGGAAGATGATGTAATCTATGCGGGGGCGAATAATGTTAGAGTTGATTTTGAATTTATTTGTAACAGTCAAACCTATAGGATTATTAGATCTCGTGCCCGAGGCAGAAGCAGTTCCCTTGAATTACAAGTAGCAACTGAATCTGGCAGATTTCGCTCCCTTACTGCTAAAGGATTAAAAGCAACCCAAGAGCAAATTATTGGTTATCTCAAGTTAGATTACGAGACTTTTATTAATTCTGCCTACTTGCGTCAGGGACGGGCGGATGAATTTATGTTACGTCGCCCGAGCGAAAGAAAGCAAATTTTGGCAGATTTACTAAAATTAGACCGCTATGAACAGTTGGCAACCCAAGCCAAGGATTTAGCTAAAGAATATAAGGGGCAAGCAGAACAATTAGAGCAGAGTTTAGAACCGCTAGAAGAACAATTAGGGCAAAAAAAAGAGGTTAAGGCTGAAATAGCCGGTTTATCAGTCGAATTAACCCAACTACAACAAGTACAAGAAAGCGATCGCGCTCGTCTCCAACAGTTACAAGCAGTAGAACATCAACGTCAAGCTTGGGAACAACAGTTAAGCTGGCAACAAATTCAGTATCAAAATTTAGTCCAAGATTGCGATCGCCTCGAGAAAGATATTGCGACCATTCAAGGACAATTAAGAGAATTAGAAGAAATAATTCAACAAGAACCAGAGATTGTTGACGGTTATAACCAATTACTACGCACGCAAGCCCAAGAAAAAGACTTTTCAGCTAAATTTGCTGCTTATCAAGAAGCACAACAACGTGTCGCGGATCTGCAGCAGCAGTTAGCACGACAAACCAATGAACTGAATTTGCAAATTCGCTCTCACCAAAGTAGTTTAGAAGCGATCGCCCAACAAGAACAAGAAATTGCACAAATTCTCTCTCGCGCCCCAGAAGTAGAAGCGGCTTTAGCCCAACTAGAATATCACCGTCAGCGACTGGAAGAATTAGATCGCATACAACAATATGTTGCTCCTCTACTGCGACAACGCCAAAATCTGCAAACAGATATAGATAAAATTGAAGCTAGATTAACTGCTAAATTAGATCAACTTAATGCTGCTTCGGAACAATTAGCTACACAAATAGCTAAAGTTCCCCAAATGCGACAGGCAGTAATTACAGTAGACGCACAAATCGAAGAACTAGATAAAAAGCGCATTCGCCAAAAATATATAGAAGATAAAGGCTTAGAAAGAAAAGATTTTCGCGGCAGATTACAAGAAAATCAACGAATTTACGAACAGCAATGGGAAGAATTGCGCCAAAAGCTACAAATGCTTTCTATTCCCGATGCTACTTGTCCTCTCTGCGAACAAGGATTGGACGAACATCACCGCCATCAAGTAATTACCAAAACCCAACAGCAACAACAAGAAATTCAAGGTTATATTTGGGTAATTCGGGAACAATTGGCAGCTTGCGAACGGGAACTACAGGTTTTACGAGAAGAATATAAGCAAATCTCCCAACAATTAGCTCCCTATGACTCACTGCAACAACAACTAGGACAACTAGAAGCACAATTGGAAGCTACGGGAGAAACTCACAAACAATTACAGCAACTCAAAGCAGAAAAAGAAGCATTAGAACAATCTCTCCTCAGTGGTAATTATGCAGAAGAATTACAGTCAGATTTACAACAATTAGACGGAGAATTACAAAATTTTAACTACAGCGAACAAACCCATGCATTAGTACGCGAAGAAGTGAGGCGTTGGCATTGGGCAGAAATTAAACAAGCGAAAATTGAAGAAGCAAAGAAACGACAAGCTAATCTCAACGAGCAAAAACCTCAAATAGTAGAGCAAATTACTCGTCTTCAAGATGATTTGGCTAAATTACATACAGATTCAGAGATTAAACGACAGCTAGATCGAATAGAACAACAAATCGAACAACTAGGTTACGAGCAATCCCAACACCAAAATTTACTCGCTTCTCTCCGCCAAGCTCAATCCTGGCAGATTCGATATCAAGAATTAGAGAAAGCTAAGCAACAATATCCCCAACTACAAGCTAAACAGCAGGAATTAGAAAATCTACTACAAACCAAATTAAATAATAAACAGGCTAGCCAACAACAACTAGACCAATTCATCTCTCAAAGAGAACAAATCGACGATAATCGAAGTGAGATTCAGCGTTTAGAAAGACAAATCTATCAACGCCGTCAACAACTAGACGAACTAATTTCCCGTACCGGAAGATTAGAACAATCATTGCTTCAAATCGATCGCCTCCAAACTCAATATGAAGAAAAACGCAAACAACTTAAAGAGATCCAAAAACAATATCGCATCCATCAAGAATTAGGACAGGCATTTGGGAAAAATGGCATTCAAGCTTTGATGATAGAAAACATTCTGCCTCAATTAGAAGCAGAAGCCAATCAAATTTTGGCTCGACTTACAGGCAATCAATTTCACGTTCAGTTTTTGACCCAAAAAGCAGGACGGAGTAATTCCAAGAAAAACTCTAAACTAATCGATACCCTAGATATTCTCATTGCCGATGCTAGGGGCACTCGTCCCTACGAAACCTATTCCGGTGGAGAAGCCTTTCGGATTAACTTCTCAATCCGTTTAGCTTTGGCTAAATTACTCGCTCAACGGGCGGGTACTTCCCTACAAATGCTCATTGTCGATGAAGGATTCGGTACGCAAGATGCTGAAGGATGCGACAGATTAATTGCTGCCATAAATGCGATCGCCTCTGACTTTGCGTGCATTCTCACCGTTACTCACATGCCTCAATTCAAAGAAGCATTTCAAACTCACATTGAAGTTTATAAAGGCGATCGCGGCTCTCAGTTACACTTATCTAATTAGTTCTAGAAAGTAAAAGTAGTGCGGAGCGTGCCAATAACCACATCATCATTATCATTATTGTGGTCGGGTGCCGTAATCCAGACTACTCCAGGAGTAATGGCGATATTATCATTTACTTGATACTGATAAAAAGCCTCCAGATGCAGTGAAGTGTCTTGGTCTTCACTGTCCAAACCAGGGATGACAACACTAGAATTAGTTACCTTTGGTTCCATCCCCACGACAATTCCACCCAAATTTCCCTCTCTACCTAAATCGGGGAAAGCTAGAGTAACTGCCCAGTTCCAAATATCTCGATCGCCCCTTTCGATATTACTATCAAGGGTAGAAAGGACTCGTTCCTTAATGTAACCGCCCCAACCACTAAGAATGAAATTCTCGCTTAGCTGCCAAGAAGCTTCTACTCCATAAGAATTACTAGAAGTAGGAACTGCCTCGCCCAATTCGGTTTCGGTTAAGGTGCGCAAATTAGCTAGATTACTACCCGTAAAAGTATCGCTAGCATTGTAAGCGTGAACGTAGGTCAAGGCGAATTTTAAGCTCTCGATCGGATTAAAGACTACTTGTCCCAAAGCTGCATAAGGACCATTAAACAAACCACTGCCTTCGGAGGGGTCATTAGCTGTTTCCGTTAAATAGCCCAGACTTACCTCAAAATTATCTCCCAGTTGGGTTCTGGCACCAATTCCCGCCCCAGTAACCTGATTATAGATGGGATTGCGCGTACCGAAAAAGGAAATAGCACCACTGGCACTATCGTCATAGCGATCGAGAGGATTGAGAGTATCGGTAAAGTCATAAGAAAAACCGCCAGTACCCTGAAGCACTACTTCGGTGTTAGCCTCCACAGGGAAATAATAGGATAAAGTCTCTAATCCAACACTATTATCTGTCTCAAAACTAAATCCCAAGTCGCCTTCAAAAGTCCCCGTGACTTCGCTAAAGAAAGGAAAATTACCTGCAGAAATTAGGGTATAGAGTAAATCTTCTCCGGTAAAGCTGGTATTAAATTCTAGGCGCGTGCGATTACCCAATACGGGAATGCGATCGGCTTCGTCGTCATCGGCATTATCTCCTGTCAGAATACTTGCTAATCCAAAAACTACTTCTCCAGATAAAGTAGTAGTAGTGGAAAATTGATGGTCTTCTAAAAAAGCCACCCGTCCTTCCAGATTATCAACGCGGGTGCCCAAAGTGGCTAGTTCTGCTTCAAAGTCTTGAGTTAAGCGTTGCAAGGTTTCGATATCTTCCCGCGCCACTGCCTCAGAAGAAGCAATTAACCGTTCTATTTGATTCAAACAGGCATTCAAACCTGCCGCAAATTCGTAGCGACTTAGAGGCTGTTGACCCCGATACGTTCGATCGGGATAACCGACAATACAGCCGTAGCGTTCGACTAGACTGCGTAGTGCCTCATAAGCCCAATCCCCGGGCGAAACATCCCGCAACCGATCGACGTTGGTAACTTGTTCGAGAGAATTAATATCCTCCTGAAAAGTGATTTCTGAAAATAAGCTGTTATCAGCGATCGCTTCATTGGCAATTAACCCAGTTGTACCCAACCATAAAAGGCTCAACTGCGTAGATTTACGCAATATTATTTTTAATTTCATTTCTCACTCACACCATTAATAAATCGCTCAGCTAATATAATTTGTAACCCATCTTTTGCAAGAGACAGGTTAAAGAATTAAATACCAAAGCAGCGCGAAAGTTTGAGCAAAAGGTTATCTACGATGGAGAAGATGAACTTGCTCAATCATCAAGAAGTTATTTATGCACTTCGACTCAAAATCTTAGTAGATTTCGATACTTATTTGTTTAGTTCGGGACAGGGTCAATTTATTGCCGACTCTCAGGCGATCGATCGCTAAAGCCCCAATTGTAGGATTTAATTTGGAAGAATTGCTCGCCAAAGCAACCCAAAGACAGAGGCTGTGGAGTCAACTACAGAATCAAATTCCTTCAATGGATTGTATAGCGCGACTTAACTATAAAACAGTCGAGCGAGCGGATTTAACAGCCAAACAAAAGCAACAGTTACAAAATTTAACTCGCCAGGGCAAAACCCTTAATAACATTGCCTACGATCTGGCTAAAGACCCCCTCGACATTGCTAAGTTGTTTGCCAACTTGGTTAGTCAAGATTTGGTGACAATTGAAGAAGTACCGCAATTTCGCACCCAATTGCGGGCGATGTTGCGATCGATAGCTCCACTTTCTAGAGATGTTTTAATTTAATTTTTCTCTGTATAGGACAAAAACTGTAGTTTAAATTATGAAAACAGAAAAATTGCTTAACCTTTGCTTGCACTGTTATATGTCTCGTTTTGCAGCCAAGCATGGGGAATGATTCCCATGCTTAGATTAATTGACTATTAGTCTTCGTAAACCCGACACTCTGGAGCCTCGGGATTATTATCGCAGTATTGCTCGAAAGGGCTTTTCTGATGATGTTTCTGCCTTTGGTGAGACGCTTCTGCTTGTAGTTCTTCTACTGCATCCCACGCCGCAGCACATTCTCCCGATTCTGCTCCTTTAGAATCACAAACTGCTCTGGCTTGTTCTCGCTCTTGTTTTATTTGTTCTTCTATATTGCTATTGCTCATTATTCCTCTTATTCTCAATAATTTAAGATTATAGTCCTCTTGAATAGCTCAAGAGCAACTTTATTTGTAGTTTATCAACTATGTATTTTTTCCGTTTGCTAGTGAAAGAGATTGTCTAGCAAATATTGGTTGGAATATGTGACTGAACATCAACCCTAAAACACTTAGTTTATCGGGTCAATTCCAGCCATCATCTCGTTTATTTTAGCGTTTTTCTTCATCTACTCTAGAATAAATAGGCAATTTATAAAGCTAATGCTAAACCATCTGCTCTGGGTTCGGAAGCAGCAACCAAAATTTCATTGTGACGCAGAATAATTTGACCTTTACCGAACATTCTTGCAGGAGCTATTTGAATTTGATGACCGCGTTTGAGCAGATCGCCAACTATGTTGTGAGGAACGCTTGCTTCTAGTAAAACTAAATCCTTTTCGATAAATCGCCAGCGAGGAGCATCTAAAGCTGCCTGGGGATTCATTTGGTAGTCAACTAAGTTAACTACTACTTGCAGATGTCCTTGGGGTTGCATTGGTGCCCCCATAACGCCAAAAGGTCCTAAAGGGCGATCGCCTTGAGTGAGAAAGCCAGGGATAATGGTGTGAAAGGGACGTTTATGGGGAGCGAGTTGGTTAGGATGTCCTGCTTCTAAGGTAAAACCCAAACCGCGATTGTGGAGGGCGATCCCCGTATCGGGGATGAGAATACCGCTACCAAAGCCTTCGTAATTAGATTGAATATAAGATACCATCAGTTCTCGATCGGCAGCCGCCAGATATACGGTTCCTCCTGTAGGCAAGCCTGGGGTAGCTAGAGGAATAGCTTGAGATTGAATTAAATCTCGCTGTCGGGCAGCATAATTTTTGTCTAAAAGTTGCTCGGCAGTGACATCCATATAATGAGGATCGGCAACATAACGGTGTAAGTCAGCAAATGCTAACTTTATCGTTTCAATTTGGCGGTGAAAACTTTCTCCAGAATCGCGAGGATATTGTTGGAGAGCGAAACCTTCCAGAATATTGAGGGCGATTAAGGCAGCTATTCCTTGGGTATTGGGAGGAATTTCCCAGACTCGCAACTGACGATATTGGGTAGAGATGGGTTGTACCCAGTCAGCTCGATGATTGGCTAGATCGGCTGTAGTAATAAAGCCTACCGTATCCGCTGCAAAATTAGCGATCGCTTCTGCTAACTTTCCCCGATAAAAACTTTCTCCTCCGCTAGCAGCAATTTCTCTCAATGTCTCTGCATGAGCCATACTTCCCCACACTTCTCCCGCAACAGGAGCGCGATTATGAGGAAAAAAAACTTGTTTGAAGGGTTGAAATTCTGGTGCAGATAAAGGTAAAAAAATCTGCTCAGCTCGCTGCCAAGCTTGAGCTGTCACTGGCGAAACGGGAAAGCCTTCAGTCGCATAGCGAATTGCCGGAGCAAATAATCGTTCGAAGGGTAATTTGCCCCACCTGTTCCATAAACTGCGCCAAGCAGATACTGCTCCCGGTACAGTTACTGTCAGCCAGCCTAAATCTGGTATTTTATCCATGCCAGAAAAGCGATCGCCAGTTAAATGATGAGGACTTCTCCCAGAGGCATTGAGTCCGTGTAATTGCCCATCCCATGCCAGCGCAAAAGCATCCCCGCCGATACCATTAGAAGTGGGTTCGACTACCGTAAGGGCGATCGCCATAGCAATAGCCGCATCTACCGCATTACCCCCCGCCCAAAACATCTCCATTCCCGCCAAAGTTGCTAAAGATTGACTGGTAGCGACAGCGCATTTGTTACCTAAAACAACCCGTCGTTGAGAAGCATAGGGATAGGTCAGTAAACTTTTTTGGAAATTCAACATGGGCAAGCTAATTAATACTAAATCTAATTAAAACTCCCAAACGAAAAGTATGTTTTCAGAATCGGATTTGGTATAAAAAACTTCTCCCTCTCGCGCGATCGCATTTTTGTTTTTCTCTACTGCTGCTTCGTATTCGAGATCTGAAACTGTTTTTAACTACGTTTGTTTATAGATTGGCTGGGATATGATATTTCCAGTATTACCACATCCGATTCAGCGGTAAATGGTCCATGAACTTCACCTGGTGGACGACTGGCATAATGACCTGGCTCTAGCCACATATCAAAAGCTTTATCATAGAGACGACCTGAAACTACGAAAATTTCTTCTGGATAGTCATGACTCTTAGCTCCGAACACATCAGTGCTATAGCCAGCGATGAACTTAGTTAACCTCGTATAATCACCCGAAACGGGATCTTCAGCAATTGTCATCTGAAAAAGATTTCCATCCGAACCTTCAATTTCTTGCCATTCATCTAGTTTCTCGGCAGGAGACTCCCGCTATACCCGTCGAGGGTTAGCGGCGAGAGGAATGCCGAGTCCTCCATAATAATGTTTACAGATTTCGTGATAAAATGTAAGGCATGACTGAACGGG
>JADEWQ010000124.1 GCA_015207585.1 Pleurocapsales cyanobacterium LEGE 06147
TGACTTCTTGGGGATGTTGCTCTATATATTTCCAGGTGTAATTACTCATTTATTTTGGCTTGTTTGACCAATTTATGCTTGATTTACTTTTTTAATTTTATTTATAATTGTATTTTGGAGATGTCTAATATATAAACTAATTATTGTTAGAGCAAGCAATGTCTAAATTACCATATGCAATTTGGCTCGATACCAATCCTCATTTTCGACGTTTTAATCACCTTCTTACTAATTACTTATCTCGACAAACGAGAATTGCTCACTGGGAATATTACCAAAATCAAGATGAAGCTAGTTCTTTAGATATAGCCTTAATTTTATTCCATGACTATCTCAAATCTTTATCGCGACCTATCAATTTAATCGGTCATAGTACGGGAGGTTTATTAGGACTGCTGTATGCTCGTAAATATCCTGAAAGAGTGAAATCGCTTACTCTTTTAGGAGTGGGATTTCATCCTGCCATAGATTGGCAAACTCACTACTATACTCTCAGACAACTTTTGCCCTGTACTCAAGAAGTTATCTTAGCCCAAATGGTGCGGCAACTCTTTGGTTATCAAGATCGATATAACACAAAAGGTTTAAGTGATATTCTCAAACAAGATTTAAATACTTCTCCATCTCCTCATTCTCTATATAAAAGATTTAGTATTGCTCCTGGAGGAGTATCTATGCCATTACTGGTTTGTGGTAGTAAAGATGACACTATTGTCGATCGCTATACTTTACAAGGATGGCAAAATTATTTTAAAGCAGGAGATAGTTTATGGGAATGTCCTCAGGGATATCACTTTTTCCACTATTTTTATCCTCAAAAAGTAGGAAAGCAGATACTTAAGTTTTGGGATTCCCTCGACGAACAGCAAGGTAATTGTAGCCCGAAATTATCAAATTTTTACAAAAAAATAAAAGTTTAAAAATAGAAAAAATTTTGAGTCAGTTTAATTAACACACCTCAGACAAATTTGGTTGTCATTAGGTCTTGCCCTTATAGATAATGCTATGAGGGCATTTTATTTTATCGATCGCAATATTTAAAATAATCTTATTAGCTCAAAATTACTCTTTCCAGTTAAGGTAGAATGGCGATCGCCAATAAAATAATCTGGAACTCTGCGGTGCGGATGACACTCATTCACGGACAGCTCCTTAATAAAAGCCCCTACCCTGCATTTATCTAAGCTCGAAAATCCGTTACCATATCTAAGCGCCGTCATCGTCTGACACGCAAAAGGAGCTAAATAAATTAATGCCTATCGTTAACTCAACCAAAAATTCGACCCTTAATTTTCTTCAACTACCATCTTTACTTTATAAACGTCCTTTATTAATGATCGGTCATGGCACGAGAGATGAGCAAGGTCGACAAACTTTTCTCGAATTTGCTCAAATTTATCAACAACTAGATGACTCTCGTCCAGTTATTCCCTGCTTTCTAGAGTTAACGAAACCGACAATTCAAGAAGGAGTAGACTATTGTATCGAAAGAGGCTATACAGAAATTTCTGCCCTCCCCATTCTTCTCTTTGCTGCCAGACACAACAAATTTGATGTCACTAATGAATTAGACCGAGCTAAAAAACGTCATCCCCAGCTAAAGTTTTATTACGGTCGTCATTTTGGCATTACTCCCAACATTATCGATTTGTGGCGCAAACGCCTGGCTCAACTCGACGAACCAGAACACAACCTCCAAAATATACCTCGTTCCGAAACAGTTATACTGTTTGTCGGTCGGGGTTCTAGCGACCCAGATGCCAATGGAGATGTCTATAAACTGGCAAGAGTTCTTTGGGAAGGAAGCGGCTATAAAACAGTAGAGACTTGCTTTATTGGCATTACCCATCCTCGTCTACAAGAAGGTTTTGAGCGCGCTTACCTGTATCGACCAAAACGGATTATTGTTTTACCCTATTTTCTGTTTACTGGAATTTTAGTTAAAAAAATTTGGGCGAGCGCAGCTCAACAGCAAGAGGAATATCCGGATATTTCCTTCACCTGCTTGTCAGAAATGGGTATACAGCCCCAACTAATACAGGTTTTGAGAGAAAGAGAACTAGAAACACACTTGGAGCAAGTAGCAATGAACTGTGAAATGTGTAAATTTCGTTTGAGTGGAGTTGTTAATGGTAACGGTCACGGACATCATCACCAGGACCACAACCATCACCATCATCACGACAATGGCGACATCTATGCCAATTTAGAAGACTATCACCAGCGCATTTGGCAAGTACCATAACAGCAAATGACCTCAAGAGATATTATTGTTGGCGATCGCGTCAGGCTCATTGCATTACCTGCTTATCTAAAGACAGCCGAACCCATGCCGATGTTACGTCCTCCCGATCTTTTAGAAATTGGGGATGAGGGAGTCGTCATCGACCGTCGTCCGGGCGGATATTGGGGAGTTCGCTTTGCTCAAGGGGCGTTTCTTTTAGAAAGTCAGTATTTAGAGTTAGTCCATTAGTACTCATCAGTTACCAGTTATCAGTCATCAGTTATCCAGTTAATAACTGGTGACTGGTAATTGGTAATTATTCATTCCTGACCCCTGAAGAGCGACCTCTGCTTCTGCCCTCTGCCTCCTGACTGATGACTGGTTACTGCTCGCTGTTCGCTGGCGATTGTTCACTTGCTAATTGACCGATCTGGTCTTTAAATTGAGATGGTGCAAGGGAGTGAGCGGTTTCAAACAGGGGCTTGGCTCGGTCTTGTTTTCCTTGCTCTTGGAAAACTAAAGCTTTTCCTAAAATGGGACGAAAATCTTCCTTGTTAGCTTCCAAAGCTCGATCGTAACTAGCGATCGCCTCATCATAGCGTTTTTGCTGAGCGTAAACTTCCCCTAAAAGTAACTGTACCGAGACAACATCAATTGATTCTGATGGCTTGTCACCATTTTGTTTAGCTTGTTCGAGAGTGTCTTGTAACAAACCAATTGCTCTCTGGGGCTGATTTTGGCTCAGATATAAGTCTACTATACCGCTCAAAGCCTGAATATCTCCTGGATAAGTAGCTAAAATCTTACGATAAGCTGCTGCTGCCCCTTCATAATCCTGAAGTTGTTGCTTTGCTTGAGCCAAAAGAATGCTGTATTCTCTCTGTTCCGGATGTATTTGTGCCAGCTTTTCTAGAGGCTCAATTGCCCCTTGAATATCTTTTTGTTTGAGTCGTACTTCCAACAATCCTCGTAGAGCATTGCTATTATTAGGTTCTCGTTCTAATACCTTCTGATAGCCCGTCGCTTCCGCCTCCAATTGGGTTTGCTGTTCTGGCGAAATTCCGACAGTTTGATTTTGGGTTTGAGATCCAGACTGATTTGCTTCGATAATACTGCTAATGAGAGGAAGACCAGAAAATCCTAATAATGCCAGCACCATCAAAATCAACATTATGTAAACCCAACGACTACGCTTTTGTTGCATTGTTCTCCTTTTTAGAATGATTACAATTAGACAGATTAACCGAGATTAACTTAACTTGTGTTGCTGCCTTAGTTGGCTGGCTCCAAGATCATTTATGCTGAAACATAGAAGCCTACTAATCCGAGCTGAAAATGTTGTTTTTAACCGTGGGTTATTTTAACCCCCATTAAAATTAAATTATTCTCTCTCTTTTACACTAAGATAAAGTCTCTGTCTCTGAGTAAGAGCATTATGAGTCTAGAAATGAATCGGTCTTCCGAATTCTCTTATTCTTCCGATCCCCAGAACTCAGAATATTTAGCCATGTCTACTCATTCTAAGAGTACTACCGACGATCGTTCGGAAAACCTATCTCCACCGACTGAAGAACGTCAGCAACCCATTCCTTCCCCCAGTCATCCGCGTCAGTACCGAGCGATTGGTTTGATTCGTGCTACCTATCAAATGTCGGGAGAACAATTAACCCAAGGTATCTTGGTAACTCCCGAAGGAACAGAAATAGAAGCTGTCTTGTTAGGTCGTGTTATTAGTTTGGTCAAAAAGCACTTAGATTTAACTAAAGAGCATCTTTGGGTTGTTTATCCTCGTACTAAAATCAAAAGCGATCGCCTGCACGTGCAAATCGTTGGCGTGTGGGAACCAGAGACTCTCAGTCAGACATCAAGTTCATCGATTCCATCTAGCGATGAGATGGACGATGGGTATTTTTCGATTCGCGGTGAAGTAATTTTTTATTCTCCAGAACGGGAAGCCGTTGTAGTCAAAATTAAGCAGTTTTCACGTAAAGAGGGAGAAAAGCCAAAATTTTTTAAGTTACAGCTGAAGGGAAAGCTTTCCGAACGACCTTTACATCGTTTTTGGGATTTAAAAGTACGTCTTGACGGGGAAACACTAAAGATCGAACAAGGAACGGATTTAGGTTTTATCACCAAGCAAAAGCCAAGAAGAAAGCCGAGGTACAAAAAACCAACGGATAAGCGCCCTCCTCAAATACGTAAATCCACCCCTGTTTCGCGACCTACTCCTCCAGTCAAAAAGTCTAAGCATTGAACAGTTATTCCAACGTAAATTGTGATCCACGACGATCTTGAGCAATAAAAGAACGATCTTGAGGAATAGTGGCAACGGGTTCGGTAATAGTAAACTTGCCTGCGATAATCCATTGTTTTAACTCCTCGGCTACTTTGCGCGAGAGATAAATACTAGCTAAGGGTGCTACTCGTACTGATTTTCCCTCAATGGTAATGCGACCGCTTTTCAGTTGTTCGTAAGTAACTAAGCCAAAAGTAGGACGAACCCGTCGGGGAATAGAAAAATCCATCACGGGAGCAACAATTTCCTTATCTTGAATAGCACAGTGATGGACGACTTCTTCTTGCAAGACGGGTAAAGGTACTCCTACTCCAAGCATGAGAGAAGGTCCATAATTGTGTAAATAGCAACCTCGTACCCAGTAAGGATTCATCTGTTTAGCATCGGCAATCAAGGCGACGGTAGCAGCAGGTCCGATAGGCGTGCGATTAGGGAGCCTTTTTTGGAGGGGAAAATGCTGCGTGCCTTCCCAAGCAACATAACCAATGCCACCTCCTAAAAAAACTTTCGTGCCAATACCGATTAGTTGTAAGTCCGGATCGTTGAGAAGGGGAGAAATAGCTCCAGGATTAGAGTAGACAGCATTGGCAAGTCTAGGTTGCAAAGGACCGAGATAAGTAAATAAAGGGCGATCGCCTCCGTTAACACCAACAATAAAATTTTGATAAAGATTGCGGGGATTAAATAAGTAAAACTGATTAATACTTTCTTTAGTAATGGTATTTTCAAAAGAGGCTCGGGGATAGCAATCGGTCATCTGTCCGATCGCCCTAAGCTGAACTGGTTTTCCGGCAATTAAATCTTCGATTACGTGAGCACCGCCTCTTTCTCGTTCGGTTCCCTGACGCAAATTTCCATCGAGTACATCACTGCTGCTGTAGTCAGCCATTGCTGTTGCACCGAGATACAAATCTACTGCGCCAAAGCCAGCATAGGCAGGTATACCATCGAGCCAACATTGACGAATTTTAATTGGCGGATCGGTATGTCCTAAATTAATAATCGCTCCGGATGACTCCATCGGTTCAAAGGTACCGGTACAAATTACGTCTACCTGTTTAAATGCTTTGGCAACGCCGCTTTCTTTTACTCTGGCTTTTAGTTCTTCTACCGTCCACGCTACCGCCTGGCGTCGACTAATTTTTTCGTTAATCTCGGCAATTGTTCGCATAAACCGCCCGTACAGAAGTCTCAATTATCAATTTATTTGGAACTTTGAACTTATTCTTGCTGTTCTAACTGGGATTCGCTCGAAACCGACTCATTTTCTTTCTCTAATAGAGCAATAGACCTTTCTTCTGCTATCTCAGATTGCCGAGCTTCTGTCTCTGACGAAGACCCCCATTGGTCTAGGATATCTTTAATTAATACTTCTTTGAGCACTACTTGACCTACTACTGTTAAAGGTAGAGCAAGAAAAAGACCCAAAAAACCAAACAAAGTAGCAAAAAAGACTTGTGCCAATAAAGTGACTGCGGGCAATAAAGAGACTTGCTGTGCCATGACAAGGGGAGTCAGGAGGTTAGATTCTAGTTGCTGAATAACAATATAGAGAATTACCACGGCTATCGATTTCCAAGGAGCGTCAATCAGCGCGATCGCCACGGGTGGAATTACGCTCAAAGCAGGTCCGATATTGGGTATGAAAGTAAAAATTCCCGCTAACATTGCTTGAGCTAAAGCTAGGGGTATCCTCAGAACCGACAGACCAACAAAACTCAGGACGGTAATAACACTCATATTAAACAAAATACCCACCAGCCATCCTTGCAAAGCTCGATCGCAAAGAACTAAAATTTCATCTACCCTTCGTCGATAAAAAGCGGGAAATAGACGAATAAAACCCTGACGATAAGGCAAAGGATCCGCTAGCAGCATTATACTTAGCACTAGCAAGAGCAAAATACTCAGCAAGACTCCTAAAGTCCCATAAAAAAAGGTTAATCCACCTCCTAAAAGTTGATTTAGTAAGGGTTGTAGCTGTTTAGTTATTTCTTGAGTATCGGGTAATAATTCAATTAATTCGGGATCGAGACGATTGAACAATAAATCTAGCCAAACTTGAAGTCTTTCTATTCCTTGAGGGACTAACAAAGCTAGCTGTTCAAATTGAGTAACGAAAGGAGGTACGAGCAGCCAGAAAAAAACAATCAAGGCAAAGAGGAGAAGAAGTAAAGCCAACAAAACCGCCTGAATTCGCTTGATACCCGATTTTTGAAACCGTTTTACTAAAATATTTAAAGAATTGGCTAAGACAACAGCAGTAAATAACAGCAGCAGTAGTTGTCTAATTTGCCACAAAACGTATAAGGAGATGAAAAAAACAACAAAGCCAATCCAGGTGCCGAAATTCACCTCTAAGAACTCCTTGAAATAATTAAATAGTAAAGGCGATCGCTAACTAGTAAATGATAACTAGAAAGGGAGAACAACCGTTCGCATTAGAAATGGCTTTTTGCTCTATTTATTTGTTGTTGTTTTTGAAATCGCCAACCCAGAGCGATCGCTAGTGTTAGAAATGGTAAAAAGATTGCCACAAGAGCATAAATTGGCTTGGGACTAATAGGCAACAAAATACCACCATACTTGATCGCAAAAGATAGTCCGCTTGAGAGGAGCACAACTTTAAGAATAAATCCAACTTGAGTGTTCATAGCTACTAAAAATTATGTCTTTCTACTAATCGCATTCTTCCTCTAAACATCTAATCATGCATTCTGTCTTACGCTTTCTACGCATATATCCTTGCACAGAAGCTAGTAATACTTTGGCGATCGCAAGTTTTCAATCATTAGTTATCGCTGAAGCAGAAACTAATGCAATCTTTGTTGATAGTTCGCCGTTCTATAAAACTTACCTAAATCTATCTAAGCAGACTTAGTGTTTAACAATAGCTTTTAGCTCTTAGCTCTTAGCTCTTAGCTTTTAGCTCCCATGGTTTAAGTCCCCTCTTCATGAAACTAGTCAAGATTGTAGTACTTGTGGTGTAAAAGTACCTAAGAGGACATCTGAAAAGTCCGTTTTGTCATTCTGAGTGCAGTAGAGCGTAACGAAGAATCTCTGTTTGGAGTTGGTATACTAAGATGTTTCGCTTCGCTATCGCTACGCTCAACATGACATTCTCTACTTTTCAGACAACCTGTAAGCAATTAAACGATAGATTACATATTTGCGATAGTTGTAATACTGTTATTTGTAGGGACTTAAACGCCTCGATAAATATAAAGAATAGAGCGGTAGGGCATTCTGTTCTTAAAGCGAACCCTCGTATCCAAAGCAATAGCTGGAGTTGGTAAGAAGCCTGTGCTTACCCGCTCGAGAAATATCTTTTCAGTTGTATGATAGCAGTAATTGGACTCTACTCGATTCATTTAATCTTTTTGGTCAATTAGATGGTTTTGGAAGCAATAGTCTCAAGCAAGGAGCCAAAACAGAAAACGACTAGCCAGAGAATAAATTCTCTGTCTAATATCCTAAAGTCCGTTTAAACGGACTTAAGCTTTGAGCCAAGAAATTCATTTCTTGGTGCAAGGTACTTAGTCAATAATCTAAAACGCTTTTAGCTATTGACTTGTGGAAGTAGAACTATAGCTATAGCTACTGGAACTATTACTATTAGTGCTAACTTCTAGTGCTAACTTCAACGAATTGATCGATCTCGCTCTCTCCATTCCCCGAAACGCTGACTACACTTTTGGCTTCTGCTATTACTTTGCCATTTGGGGAAACTATTCGTTTTATTACTACTTTAGAGTATTTCATGATTATCCTTCTTCGTGAGATTGTGCGCTCTGAAAATATTAATTATCTAATTAACTACTTGAATGATAGAGCAGATAGTTTAATTCGCCTTCTAACCACTTTTGAAAAAGTTTATTAATAATTTCTTGACGGTTTTCTAGCGTGAATTCAGCAGCAATAAACCTTTCTACTTTAAGTAAATGATATCCCGCATCGGTTTTTACCGGTCCTACTACCTCTCCTAGTTCTGCGCCAAACACAACGGCAGAAATATCTGGAATTAAACTCCAGCGATATAGCTTTCCTTCATATCCACATTTCTGTCTGCGTGTTTCGTCAATATCGTAAAAATGAGCAGCTTCATAAAAACTAATTTCTTCTTCTTCAATTTGATATAACAGTTCTTGAGCTAAGCGCTCGTAGGGAACGATAATTTGATATAGCAAAACTTGCTCGAAGTCTAACTTATTTTGAATAAAATACTTTTCTGCTTCTTCTGTAAATAAATGCTCTGCTAGTTTTTTGGCTAGTATATCTTCTTTAATCCCGGCTTCCCAATCATCTGCACTAATCATCTGCTCTTCTAGCCAAGCAAATGTATCCGAGGCTTTTTCCAAGCGCTGGTTTAAGCGGAAACGATCTGCCTCTGCTTGAATTTCTTCTGGTGTTACTGTTATATTTTTTTCTTGAGCTTTTTGTTCAATAATTTTTTGATAGAGAATTTTTTGACATATTTCTTTAAAAGAAATAGTTTTTTTCAAAAAGCTAACAATTAGCTCTGGCGAAATAGAGACTTTGGAAAAAGCTGTCATTAGAATACATTAATTATTTATTATTAGTTATTAAAGTTGGATTTATATACATTAAGTCAATCAAAAAATAAAACAACTACTAAAAGTTCTTTTCACTTTATTCATGAAAGTAACTTCTAGCAATAAAATCTTTTTTGGATTTATCCTAATTTATTTAATTAACGCGAGTTTGATTTGATCAAAAAGTTAAAGACACTAAGGCGTCTAGAATATTTTATTTAATTGCTGTAATTTTACCTCTGCACGAAAGTTTCCAGCATGTTTATATTTCGCAACCTAGTTTGCTTTATTCTTACTGACTTACTTAGATTTAAAATTTAAGCCTACTTGACACAACTACAACTACTATGAACTTCTTCTGGGCAAACAAAATTTTTGGCAAAAAAGAAAAAATTTAAACTTACATAAAATACTTTTTCTGGTTCATCTTTTTTATCGGGTTGGGGTTTGTGGTCTTTGGGTTTGACTCCATAATTACCGCCAGTAATAGTTTGATTTTTAGAAATAGTTTTTACGTAAGTCAAGTCAGAAATAATCATTGCTTTTTACTCAAATGAAATTAATTTGATTGTCATTACTAACTATTCACAATCGTCATCACTTCACGGATGTGCATTCTTAATTGACTGAGTCGCTCACCAGTAATTGATAGTAACTGTCGCACTTGACACGAGCGACAAAAATCGTCTACATCACCAAAAATCTGTACTACATCTAGGCGAGAGACAATTGTAGACATCGCTGTGACACCCTTAAATTTTTCTTCTAATTTTAGTCTCAGCTTTTTTTTGTACCTTTTTCAACCCGTTGAACTCATGTTTAATTAAGTAGGTCGGCATAAATAAAACTAGCTGACGAAGATTGTCATTTGTCATTAATCATTTGTAAAAGTTTCAAGCGTGTTTATATTTCGCAACCTAGTTTGGTTTATTCTTAGCCGACTTACTTAGATTTAAAATTTAAGCCTACTTTACACAACTACAACTACTGTGAACTTCTTTTGAACCAACAAAATTTTTCATAAAAAAGAAGGGATTTAAACTTATACAAATTACTTTTTCTGGTTCACCTTTTTTATCGAGTTGGGGTTTGTGAACTTTGGGTTTGTGGTCTTTGGGTTTGTGTTCATAAGAACCGCCAGTAATAGTTTGATTTTTAGAAATAGTTTCTACGTAAGACAAGTCATAAATAATCATGCTTTTTCCTCGAATAAAATTAGTTTAATTGTTACTACTAACTATAAAGAATGCAATTAGGTAAATGTTGCCAATTTGGCAGATATTTGTCTAAGCCAAGCCAAAGCAAACAGAATTAGGAATATAATAGTTGTTGAGCAGTTGATCAAGAAATTCATTTCTTGGCTCAAAATTCAAGTCCATCTTATAGGACTTAAGGTATTAGACAGAGAATTTATTCTCTGGCTTTTAAGAATGAAATAGCCCTACAAAAACACTATTAAATATCTGTAGAAAAAACTCATTTTTGGCAAAAAAGCCAACATTTTTCTCTGTTAAAAACCAATAGAGACGTTGTCGACAACGTCTCTATTTTTTCACTCTTGCGAGCCATAGAACTAGACAATTGTAGAGCTTACGCTTGCGCTTGCACTTGCACTTCCGTTTTCCGACATAGCAACGGAAGCAACATCAATACTACCAGGCGAAACATTAGTCCTGACGGCACTATATCCTATATCATTTTGCTCTACGATAAAACCTGCTTGCTGTAGAGCATCAACATCGGTATATAAAGCGAGATCTACTAAACCACCTTTTATGTTATTTTGCTCGGGGAAAATTGTTTCCCTAAAACAGAGATCGGCAATCATTAATTGATTCATGGGATTTTTTTATCTTCCTCCTAGATTTTTGAACTTTTTATTATTTCTCAGCTATTAATTAATCTAACAGTTCTACCAGAACTAAGTTGCCAGATTGGCAGAAAATTTTTGAAATCTGCCAAAAAACTCAAAATAGTTAATCTCGTTACAAGTAAATATTAATTGTAAATTGTTCTACCGTTATATTATTCGTCGTCGTCGTCTCTGCCTAAGTAAACATTAATTGTTAATCGCTCTATCGATATAGCATTAGTAGTCTGTGCTCTAGAACTACCAAACACACTGAAAGCACTCGCACGAGGAGTAATCCTAATTCTGGGGAAGTTTGCTCTTGTTTGTCCGCCTAAAACTTCGCTCGAAACCTCAGATATATAGTTGAGATCGGAAATAATCATTTGTGTTTCTCCTAAGCTTAAGCTTAGTTTTTTGACAACTTTTATTGTTGGCGATAACACTATATCGAGTTATTCAAAGAGCTTGTTGCCAATTTGGCAGATATTTGTATAAACAAAGCAAAATTGAACATAATTAGTCACATAACAGTTGTTGAGTCCTTTATTTCCTCCTACAAAACTACTATAAATATAAATATCTGTAGAAAAAACTTCTCTTTGGCAAACCAAGCCAAGATCCTTTTCTGTTAAAAACTAATAAAGACGTTGTCGGCAATGTCTCTATCTTTTTCCTCTTGCGAGGTTTACTCCATAATTATCACCAGTAATAGTTTGATTTTTGTAAATAGTTTTTACGTAAGTCAAGTAAGAAATAATCATTGTTTTTTCTCGAATAAAATTAATTTAATTGTCATTATTAACTATAAAAAGTGCAATCGAGTAAATATTGCCAATTTGGTGCAAATTTTAACTTTTAAAGTTTACACGAGTATAAATTTTAGTTTTGGGATGAGTTAAAGAGATTCTAGTTATTATTATTTAGTCAAACATAAAAAAATTCGCGCCTCGTTGACGCGAATCTCAAATTATTTATTTTGACAAACTACAAAATTCAAGCTAAACATCGCGTCGAGGCGTATATTCTTGGTGGTTTGACTCTCTCCTCTTTGGGTAAAGAGGAACTTAACTTCAATGAGTTTTACTTAATTTGCTCAGCTATTATTTCATAATAAGCTGTTATCGGTTAGTTACACCGCCCCGCCGTTAGTCGTGCCGCCTAATAGATCGCCTAATACGTCGCCGCTTACGCCTAATACATTGTCCGATATAGTATTAGCTGAAACTGCCGTAGAACCACCTTTCAAACTGAAAGCATTCGCAAAAGCAGTAGCAGTAATACTTTGTCCACCTACAACTTCGTCCGAAACCTCAGATAGGTAGTTGATATCATCAATAATCATTTGTGTCTCTCCTAAAGCTTAAGCTTGGTTGGTTGACAACTTTTATGGTTGTTAATAACACTGTATCGAGTTACCCAAAGAGCGTGTTGCCAATTTGGCAGATATTTGTCTAAGCAAAGCCAAAGCGAACCGAATTAATAACACAACAGTTGTTGAGTCCTTTATTTCCTACTACAAAACTCTCTTAACTCTCTGGAGAAAAAGCTTATCTTTACTCTTAAACTGGGTGGAGAAAAGAAGAAATTCCCCGAGCGGGTCTGAATAATATCTCTAGGAAAGAGTCAAACAATTAATAGGAGAAAAAATCAGTGAGAACTAACAGTTAAATGCCTCACAACTGCCTAATATTTTGTCCAGAATCGCCAATCGAAAATTCTTTCCTAAAAAATTCGCGCCTCGTTGACGCGAATCTCAAATTATTTATCGTGACAAAATACAAAATTCAAGCTAAACATCGCGTCGAGGCGTATATTCTTGATGGTTTTACTCTCTCCTCTTTGGGTAAAGAGTAACTTGACTTCAATAAGTTTTACTTAATTTGCTCAGCTATTATTTCATAATAAGCTGTTATCGGTTAGTTACGCCGCGTCGTCAGTCGTGCCACCTAATAGACTGCCTAATATGTCGCCGCTTACGCCTAATGTATTTCCCGTTATATCATTAACTGAAACCGCCGTAGAACTACCAAACAGACTGAAAGACCTCGAAATAGAAATAGCAGTAATAGCTTCTCCACCTATAACTTCGCCAGAAACCTCAGATATATAGTTGATATCGGAAATAATCATTTGTATTTCTCCTAAGCTTAAGCTCGGTTTTTTGACAACTTTTATTGTTGTCGATCGCAGTATATCGAGTTATCCAAAGAGCATGTTGCCAATTTGGCAGATATTTGTTTAAACAAAGCCAAAGCGAACCGAATTAGTGACAGTAAAGTGGTTGAGTCCTTTATTTCCTTCTACAGAAACCCTCTTATCTATCTGGAGAAAAAATCTCATCTTTACCCTTAAACTGAATGGAGAAAAAAAGAAACTACCCGCTCAGAAATGCATCACAACTGCCCAATATTTTGTCCAGAATCGCCAATCGAAGGTTCTTGCCTAAAAAAATTCGCGCCTCGTTGACGCGAATCTCAAATTATTTATTTTTGACAAACTACAAAATTCAAGCTAAACATCGCGTCGAGGCGTATATTCTTGGTGGTTTGACTCTCTCCTCTTTGGGTAAAGAGGAACTTAACTTCAATGAGTTTTTAGTTAATTTGCTCAGCTATTATTTCATCATAAGCTGTTATCGGTTACTTACGGCGTCGGCGTCGTGCCGTTAGTCGTGCCGCCTAATAGATCGCCTAATACGTCGCCGCTTACGCCTAATGTATTATCCGATATAGTATTAGCTGAAACTGCCGTAGAACCACCAAACAGACTGAAACCAGTGAAAGCTCTCGAAAAAGCATTAGCAGTAATACTTTGTCCCCCTACAACTTCGTCCGAAACCTCAGATATGTAGTTGATATCAGCAATAATCATTTGTGTTTCTCCTAAGCTTAAACTTGGTTTTTTGACAACTTTTATTGTTGTTAATAACACTATATAGAGTTATCCAAAAAATATGTTGCCAATTTGGCAGATATTTGTCTAAACAAAGCCAAAGCGAACAAAATTAGTCCCACAACAGTTGTTGAGTCTTTTATTTCCTCCTACAAAAATCCTCTTAACTATATTGGAAAAAAATCTCATCTTTACCCTTAAACTGGGTGGAGAAAAGAGGAAATTATCCGCTCGGGTATGAAGAATATCTCTAGGAAAGAGTCAAACAATTAACAAAGGTTGTTTCCTAAAAAAATCCGCGCCTCGTTGACGCGAATCTCAAATTATTTATTTTTGACAAACTACAAAATTCAAGCTAAACATCGCGTCGAGGCATATATTCTTGGTGGTTTGACTCTCTCCTTTTTAGGAAAGAGTAACTTAACTTCAATGAGTTTTTAGTTAATTTGCTCAGCTATTATTTCATCATAAGCTGTTATCGGTTACTTACGGCGTCGGCGTCGTGCCGTTAGTCGTGCCGCCTAATAGGTCGCCTAATACGTCGCCGCTTACGCCTAATGTATTTCCCGTTATCTCATTAACTGCACCTGCCGTAGAACCACCAAACGGACTGAAAAGACTGAAAGCGTTCGCAAAAGCAGTAGCAGTAATACTTGGTTCTTGTCCACCGACAACTTCGCCCGAAACCTCAGATATGTAGTTGATATCAGCAATAATCATTTACGTTTCTCCTAAACTTCAGCGTTGGTTTTTTGACAACTTTTATGGTTGGCGATCGCAGTATATCGAGTTACCCAAAGAGCATGTTGCCAATTTGGCAGATATTTGTCTAAGCAAAGCCAAAGCGAACAAATTTAGGAATAAAACAGTTGTTGGGTCCTTTATTTCCTTCCTCCTACAAAAACCCTCTTAACTATCTGAAGAAAAAGCTTATCTTTACTCTTAAACTAGGTGGAGAAAAGAAGAAATCAGCCGCTCGGATCTGAAGAATATCTTTAGGAAAGAGTCAAACAATTAACAGGAGAAAAAGTAAGTGAGAACGAACAGTTAAATGCATCACAATTGCCCAATATTTTTTCCTGAATCGCCAATTGAAAAAAAACTTTAATGCCAGAGAATTAGATGATGAGTTTAGAGGTTATCTGAGAAGTCTTATTTGCTACATTCGATCCCCCCTAGCCCCCCTTGACAAGGGGGGCTAGGGGGGATCGAAAAACTTAAAACTGAGTTGAATCTACTTTTCAGACATCCTCTAAGTCAAGAGAAAGGAAAAAAAATTTGTCACGGTGCGGGGGATGCCAGCGTCCTCGGTCATTGGTTGTTTCCTAAAAAAATTCGCGCCTCGTTGACGCGAATCTCAAATTATTTATTTTGACAAAACACAAAATTCAAGCTAAACATCGCGTCGAGGCGTATATTCTTGGTGCTTTTACTCTCTCCTTTTTAGGAAAGAGTAACTTAACTTCAATGAGTTTTTAGTTAATTTGCTCAGCTATTATTTCATCATAAGCTGTTATCGGTTACTTACGGCGTCGGCGTCGTGCCGTTAGTCGTGCCGCCTAATAGATCGCCTAATACGTCGCCGCTTACGCCTAATGTATTTCCCGTTATATTATTAAATGCAACTGCGGTAGAACCACCTCTCAAACTAAAACCGCTGAAAGCCCTCGCAGTAGCACTAGCAGTAATATCTTGTCCACCTACGACTTTGTCCGAAACCTCAGATATGTAGTTGATATCATCAATAATCATTTGCGTTTCTCCTAAAGCTTAAGCCTGATTTTTTGACAACTTTTATGGTTGGCGATCGCAGTATATCGAGTTATCCAAAGAGCATGTTGCCAATTTGGCAGATATTTGTCTAAGTAAAGTCAAAGTAACACAACAGTTGTTGAGAAAGCCAGAGCCAGAGAATAAATTCTCTGTCTCATAGTGAAAGTCCTATAAGACGGACTTGAATTTTGAGCCAACTCGCGCTACCCAGTGCGCCTAACGGCGGCGCGGGGTCGCTCGTCAAATTCATTTCTTGGTCAAATAATGCAGTCAGAATGTTAAATATCTGGAGAAAAAATCTCATCTTTGGCAAAAAAGCTAATATCTTTCTCATTCTTTTCTGTTAAAAACTAATAGAGACGTTGCCGGCAACGTCTCTATTTTTTCCCTCTTGCGAGGCATAGCATTAGCCACTAGTAGCGATTGCGCTTGCACTTACCGTTCCGCCATTCGACGAAGTAACGTAAGTATATGAAGATAAAAACTGCTATAAGTTTCCAGATTGGCAAAAAATTAAAATAAATTAATTAGGTAAATATTACCATTTTGGCAATCTTTTATTAACTGAAAAATAATCAATTATTAACTAAAAAACAATCAATTTATTAGCTCGACTTTGTCCAAAATTCAGAACTTGGTTCTCTTTAATACGGCAAAAACTTTATCGAATGAGGGAGTTTGAGGGAGCTATAAAACCCCGTCCTCAAAACGAGCGAGTCGTTTAGACGAGCTATGTTTTAGGGCGGGGATACATGGACTCCCTCAAGCCAATTGAGGGAACGGGGCTTATAAAGGCGCGACGCAGGAGACGCTTTGCGCAAGTTACCGCGCCACAGCCCCTCTTCGATGCCCCGAAAATTGGCAAATCCAATCAATCTTTACACAGCATTATAGTTCATGTAAGTTATAATGTTTTCATGCTAACAATGACCTACGAGTACAAACTACAACCAACCGCCGAACAGATTACCGTCATCGAGCAAACGCTGGATGTGTGTCGTCAGGTATGGAATTTTGCGCTTAGGCAGCGTAAAGATTGGTGTGCTAGTCGTAAGTCTCCTGTTAATGCTTGTTCGATTCACTCTGAATACATAATTTCTGCGGACGAACCATTTCCGAATTACCATAAGCAAGCTAAACAGCTAACTGAAGCTAAGAATCAATATCCTCGATTAAAAGCTGTTCATTCTCAAGTTCTCCAGCAGGTGCTAAGAACATTAGATAGAGCATGGGACGATATGAAGGCTAGAGGCTTTGGTTTTCCACGCTTTAAGAATAAGTATCGAATGCGTTCGTTTATCTTTCCACAATTAGGAAAAGACCCAGTTAGAAATGATGCTATTAAATTCCCTAAATTGGGATGGGTTCAATGGCGACAGTCAAGACCAATCCCTGAAGGGTTTGAAGTTAAACAAGCAAGGATAATTAGAAAAGCGTCTGGTTACTTCGTGATGCTGTCACTACAGTTGAATGTTGATGTTCCTAGTCCTATGCCTCATGGTCATCCTAGGGGTTTGGACTTAGGCTACAACAAATTTGTAGCAACTAGTGACGGCGAAGAGATTAAGCGACCTAAATTCCTGAAAACCTTGCAAAGCAAGCTTGAATTGCTGCAACGTAGGTTAAAGAATAAACAGAAAGGGTCAAACAATCGACACAAGTTAAACCAAAAAATAGCAAGACTACATCAACGTAGATCTGACACCCGAAAAGACTGGCACTTTAAACTAAGCCATCATTTGTGTGATGGTGCTGGCATGATATTTGTTGAAGACATTGACTTTGTTGGTTGGCAAAGAGGAATGCTCTCTAAACATAGTGCCGATGCTGGTTTTGGTCAGTTTGTAAATATTTTAGAGTGGGTATGCTTTCGTCGAGATGTGTATTTTACCAAAGTCAATAAATATGGGACATCTCAAACTTGTCCTAATTGTGGCGCACATACAGGAAAGAAAACTTTAGAAGTAAGAACTCATCATTGTCTTGAGTGTGAGTATACCACTACACGAGATGTAGCGGCTAGTCAGGAAATAAGAAATCGCGGAGTAAGTGCGCTAGGGCATAGCGTGCTTGAAAATGTCTGTGGACTGGAAGCGACGGGGAGTATCGGTCACGATGCTCTAGTTGGCACGGGACGAAGCAGAAAACCAGTATCGTGAGGTGTTGGAATCCCCTCCCTCAAAGCGACTGAGCATAGCGAAGTTGCTTAGGGAGGGGAGGATGTCAATCCATATCACTGATGTACGATGAAATCGAAAAAGTAAAACTACTATCCTACATAAGTTTTAGCTTTAGCGATCGCGTTGCTAGAAAATGTATAAAGTCGAGCTTAGAGCGATCGCTGTATCTAAATCTGGCAATAAATTAATCGTCTGAATATGTTAAACAGATGAGGTGCGACTAGAAATATAATTCTCGCCCTCTTGTTTGGTTTATAGTATCAATATATGATACTATAAATGAAGCTAAGTAAAAAACATCAAAAAACCCTTGTCAAGCTATTTGAGCAACCTGTCAGGTCAAACATTGCCTGGACAGAGCTTGAATCATTGCTCGCTGCTCTAGGAGCAGAAATCTCTGAAGGGAGAGGTTCAAGAGTAAGAATTGCCCTTAATGGAGTCAGAGCAGTCTTTCACCGACCTCACCCCCAGAAAGAAACGGACAAGGGAGCTGTCATGTCGATGAGGCGTTTTTTAACTGAAGCGGGAGTGAAGGAAGATGAAGTTTAAGGGTTATGAAGCAATTGTGTCCTTTGACGACGAAGCAGAGATTTTCCACGGTGAGGTGACAGGGATTCGGGATGTTATCACTTTTCAGGGTCAGAGTGTGGACGAGTTAAAAAAAGCTTTTCAAGAATCAGTTGAGGATTATCTTACCTTTTGTGCTGAGCGGGGAGAAGAGCCTGACAAGCCGTTTTCAGGTCGTTTCCTTCTCAGGATCGATCCCCAACTGCACAAGCAGATTTACTTTAAAGCCAAAAAAGAAGGGAAAAGCCTGAACGCTTGGGTTGAAGAGAAATTGGCTTCTGTGAATTCACAAATTGAAGGCTAATTATTTTACTGCACTAGAGTTAAAGTGTTATCCCGGTTTAATCTCGCTTGAGTACCAAACCTTTCTCCTTCTCGATTTAAGATATCCCTGAGCCATAGAACATCAGCGTTTGAAGCGCGATTGACTCGAAAGTGTTTAATTTGTGTTGGAGTCATTTGCAAATTGACAAGCTTTCCCGTAGCTGACTCGACTGTGGCAAAGTACATCAAGCCCAGATCGTCTCTGAAAA
>JADEWQ010000125.1 GCA_015207585.1 Pleurocapsales cyanobacterium LEGE 06147
TTGCTTCATCAGAGATTTTAGTGTCTCTACTGATTCGGCAATCTCAACTTTGGTTACTCCAGACATTAGCTTTTTTTTGTTATTTTACATCTAAACTAAGTCTCCAGTGACTTTTGATAACTGGTATCAGCCAAAGAGTCACAGCACGAGACGAACAAATTGAGACGACAAGAGTCGGTATTTATCTACAAGACCAAATATCTTTTACTGAAAATCTTATCTTGTTAGGAGGTTTACGTTATGACAATGTTGACCAAGATCTGAACATCAGCGGTCTAGCCTTTGGGAACATCGACCAATCTCAAAACCCAGATGCTTTTACGCCACGCATCGGTCTGGTGTATCAACCAATTCCAACTGTCTCTCTTTACACTAGCTATTCACAATCGTTTACTCCTGGTACAGAAACATCAGCCGAAGGTGATTTCCTCGAACCCGAAGAGGGAGAAGGCTTTGAAGTAGGGATCAAAGCTGAAATCATCCCTAATCAGCTTATTGCCACTCTCGCATATTTTGACATTACTAGACAAAATGTTGCTTCCCCCGATCCAGACTTTCCAGGTCTTAACAATGTTTTTGTCGCTACTGGAGAACAAAACAGTCAGGGAATTGAATTCGACTTAACCGGGGAAATTCTACCAGGCTGGAGGGCGATCGCTTCCTATGCTTACATTGATGCCGAAGTAACTGAAGACGAGGTAATTCCGATTGGCAACGATTTGGTTGGCATTCCCGAACACAGTGCGAGTCTATGGACAACTTACACGCTCCAAACAGGTAACTTAGAAGGACTAGGATTTGGGATTGGTTTCAATTTTGTCGGAGAAAGACCTGGCGATCTTGATAACAGCTTTCAGCTAGACGACTATTTTCTCACCAATGCTGCTATTTTTTACGAACGGGAAAACTTGAGATTAGCAGTTAACTTCAAAAACATTTTTGATGTCGATTTTATTCAAGGTACTCCCTTTAGTAGATTAAGAAATATCGAGGTAGGAGAACCATTTACGGTAATTGGTTCGGTTTCTGTTCAATTTTGATCTAAATCTTTTTGGTAACTCGAACTCGGGGTTTGAGTAGGCGCGATTCGTTGATGTCAGGAACTTCTAGAAAATAGGAGCGTATGGACATCCAGGGGATGTTAGAGAGAAAACTATAAGTACCCTGAACTGATACAGAGATGGAGGTGAAAACCCTTCCCTTAAGGAGAAAAGTGACTCCCAATCTGCCCACACTAAAGTTGGCTCGGAATCTTACAGAGTGAAGCTGGAAGACGCAACCAGAGCCAAAACAGATTAAGCGCAAGCCGCGTTAATGGGGAGACAGCATGGATAAAATAGGTTCTTAAAAAGTGTCTTAGACCCAAACCACAATCTGAATAACCAATGTGGATTTTATTACCGAAACTCACGGCATTATCTACTCCATAGTCGTATTCTCGGGGGTCGAGTAGCAATTGTACCGATTCTTGCGCTAAGGCTGTAACCTATTCACAGCAATGGTTTCGAGCCTCGCTATTTATAAATTTTTGCGTACTCACAGGTGTATCAGTTAAACTTTAGTCTATTGTTGCCCGCAAAGCTGCGGAAGTTATTGTTTCCGAAATCGGTACTGACATGAGTCGGTTTAAAAGCGTAGCTCATCTGGCCGCTTGGGCAGGATTAGCTCCTGGCAATTGTGAGAGTGCTGGTAAAAAATTATCCTCTTTTAGCCGTCAAGGTAATCGCAGTTTAAAAACTACTCTTGTACAAGCTGCATGGGCTGCCTCTAGAGCCAAAACCTACTTGGCCGCCCAATTTCGCCGTTTATCTGCCCGACGAGGGGCTAAAAGGGCAGCAGTTGCCGTAGCCCATTCAATTCTAGTTATTGCGTACCATCTGATTCTACGTAATACTCCTTACTCTGAACTTGGCGCTGATTACTTTGAGCGCCATGAAAAACCACAGGTTAAGAAGAGACGTTTGATTAAACAGTTAGAAAAGCTAGGTTATCAAGTCAATCTAACTGAGATTGCCATTGCATCCTAATTAACCTCAACTCAACTACCCCTGATGTTAATTACCTGCTGTAAAGCGAGTTTTGCCAACCACAGCAAAACATTTATGCTGCCCACCTACGCTAAAACTCTATTTTCAAGCTAGAGCCAAAAGCCTCCACCTCGATTCAAGTTCCTTCCACGTCCATGGTGCTTATCTAACTGGGGAACTACCAGAATCTGAGGGACCACCAGCGATTGCTATCACTCATGGCTATTCGAGAGACCATCGACCCGACCTCAAGCAATTCATCGTCGATTTGATGTGTAGTGGCGATGGAGATGTACCGTTGTACCTGCGAGTTGCTGACGGCAACGAGTCAGACCAAGCCGTTTTTGCTCAATTGATGAAAGACTTTCAGACGCAGTGAGATAGTGAAGCTCTGTTTGTAGCTGACGCGGCCCTCTACAGCCAGGAAAATCTTCAGTTGCTCACCAACCTGCGATGGCTCAGTCGCGTCCCAGCTAGCATTAAAGTGGCTAAAGAGTTGATGGAACAGCTCAGCGAAGAAGCTTTCACTCCGGCTCACTTGAGCGGATACCAATGGGCTTGTGTCTGTAGCACCTATGCTGGCATCCGGCAGCGATGGCTGCTGGTGGAAAGTGAAGCTAGACGAGATAGTGATCTTCAGCACCTCGACCAGAAATTACAGCAGCATCTTGAGAAAGCTCAAAAACACCTCCGGCATTTGGAGCAACAGGATTTTGCCTGTGCCCCTGATGCCCTTGCTGCTGCCGAACAGTGGCACAAACGACTACGATATCATCGCCTAAACCAGATAGAGGTTGTGCCATATCCTTACTATAATCAGGCGGGGCGACCGCGCACTGGTCAAACCCCTGATGGCTATCGCTATCGTCTCCAAGGCACTTTGACGGTTAAGGAAGAGATAGTGGCCCTAGCTAGAAGAAGAGCCGGACGCTTTGTTTTAGCTACCAATGTCTTGGAGTCTCAGTGTTTAACTGAAGAGCAAATGCTCCGTGAATATAAAGGTCAACAAGGTACCGAGAGAGGATTCCGTTTTCTCAAGGACCCAATGTTCTTTACTAGCAGTGTCTTCCTCAAGTCTCCTAAACGGGTAGCGGCTTTAGCGATGATGATGGGTCTGTGTTTATTGGTTTACACCCTGGCACAAAGAGCCTTACGCCAAGCTCTTACCACTACTAAGCAGACGCTTAAGAACCAATCGGGAAAGCCGACAGCTACCCCGACGATGCGCTGGGTTTTTCAGTGCTTTCAGTCGATTCACTTGGTCAGCCTGAACGGAGTACAGCAGATTGTTAACTTAACCACCGAGCATCAAGAAGTGCTTCAATTTCTTGGTGCTCCCTGCCAGAAATATTATTTATTGGTCTGACCAACCTGCGGAACGTGGGATCTATTCGTCAAAAAAACAGGATCTATTTTTGGTATTACTCAGTTAAGTTGACAATCCCCCTGCTGGGTCAAATGACCGTGTTCTTGGACAAAGCGGTGGAAGGTTTCGAGGTCGGCGATTTTTGGCTGAGAACCATAGGGGTAGTTGCGAATCGCGCCAGTTAACCCTGTCGTCTCGCGTCGCTTAAGCCATAAACGGAGCGTGTTACGGCTGATGCCTGAACATTCGGCAAACATGACTTTTGCGCTCACCTCGGTCAACGACGGCAAACGATTGTTGCTGGAGGTCATCACTGTAGAGAGCAGGCATGATCATACCAGGAGATATGGAATTTCATTCTGTCCTAACTACCCCCTCGATTGCAATAGCTGGGCAAGAAGCCCCCTTCTCGTAATTCCTCGAAACTATCCTTCATCGCCTGAATTATAAAATCAATATCTTCATCTGTATGCGCCGTGGAGAGGAAAATAGAGCCTCGCACTAGTAGGTGAACTCCCCTATTAATGAGGTGATAAACTAATAAGCTCAAAGTTTCTGAAGATATAGTAGTATCTGAAGGGGAACAACTGTCTGAAGGTAAAGAACCGAGAGAAGCTGGTGCGAAGAATGAGCCAAAGTTGGCCATTCTCAGAGAAAATCCTTCTGCTTCAAAGTAAGTATTTAAGGTTTGGACAAATTGCGAAGTACGTTGATTTAACCTTTCCTGAAGAGCAGGTCCTTGAGTTTTTAGATGCTTAAGTACAGCTCGTGCCGCTGCCATAGCTAGCGGATGACGACAGAAAGTGCCTGCAAAAAATGTTGTTTTTGCTTGAGGATAGGAAGCATCTCCATAATTCCACATACCGCCGTCGATGCCATCCATATAGTCAACTTGACCAGCGATGATGCCAATTGGCATGCCACCACCGACAATTTTTCCATAGGTTGCTATGTCTGCTTTGACGCCAAACCATGCCTGTGCGCCACCGGGGTGAATGCGGAAGCCAGTAACCATTTCGTCAAAGATTAGTACTATGCCTGATTCTTGAGTTAGTTGCCTCAGTTGCTGGAGAAATATTTTGGGCTGTAAGTCAGGTCGCCCAGTCTGTACGGGTACAACCAAAACGGCTGCTAATTCTTGCTCGTGGGCTTTGATTACATCAAAAGACTGAGGATTGCCGTAGTCTAAAATCAAAACATTGTCAGCAACATTGGGTAAAACTCCAGGAGCAAGAGGCACAACACAGGGATTTCCCTCTATTGTTTGTTTTTTTACTAGCACTCCATCAAAATGACCATGGTAAGAACCTGAGAAGATAGCAATTTTGTTGCGACCTGTGGCTAAACGGGCTAGGCGTATCGCTGTCATTACCGCTTCTGTACCTGTATTACTAAAGGTTACCCGATCCATCCCTGTCAGATCACAAATCAACTCAGCCACTTCACCGGCAAATTCCGACTGCGGACCAAGTTGTATGCCTTTATGAAGTTGTTCTGCCAAAGCTTCTTTGATGAAGGGTGGGTTGTGACCAAAGAGATTAACTCCTAGCCCCATTGTGATGTCTATATATTCATTTCCATCTACATCCCAGATTCTGGAACCTTGAGAGCGTTTGGCAACAATGGGATAGAACATTTCCTTGGAACGAAAGCTCAGACCTGGTAACCCTCTATTATCAGCTAGAACTGGACGATAGGCTTGAGCAAGCTGTTTTGAGGTTTTTGTGCGCTCAGTGTAGCGTGCAATTAGTCGATCTAAATACTTCTGTTGGCGGGATACTTGGTTTTCTGGGGCTTCTGTTTTAATAGTTTCCATTAGCTTATTTCCAATTAATGTGACTGTGGTGCCTGTAAAAAGCCGCTTTGAATTAGATAGGAGAAGTAAGTACTAAGCAATTCATTACCAACTGGTGGACAGACAATAGAGGTATTAGCTAATCCATTAACTGTATTCTGACAATGGAAATTAAAAGCTTCTAAGTTAGAGGTTTCCTCTAAAGACTTCTTTTGACTAAGGTGGTCAGTTCCCATGCCAGCAAAGAAAGGTATAAGTGGGTACAAAGGATTGTCTGGAGAAAGCTCAGAGATACTGACTAACTTTACTTGTAGCTGCTCGTAAGATATTGGCTCAAGGGGATAACCAAACTCACTCATCCATTTAAAGAGTTGTGAGGAGTGGAGCGAGCGAGGATTAGCAAGATGGAAGATTTTATCAAAGGATTGTTGCTGTCTTGAGATATGAACGATGGCTTTGCTAACGTAGTCCACAGGAGTCATGTCCACTATCACATCCAAATCTGGTGCACATTTGAGTTGGATAAAGCCTTTAATCATTCTGTACATTCGGTCATTTGTATTGCAGACACCAGTTTTGCTGTGTCCTGATACACGTCCTAGTCTATAAATACAAGCAGGAAGACCTCGCTCATGGGCAATTGTTACTAATTTTTCAGCCACCCATTTTGTTTGAGCATAGCCACCAGAGGGAACTTGCTGATGATTAAAACTATGCAATTCTCTCATCTCTTTAACTTCAGCATGAGCCTTTGAGGATAAAACACTGAGAGTGGAAATATAATGTACTGGTTTTACTTTGAGATGACTAGCTAATCTCAGGATTTCCTGAGTTCCTAATACATTGGCTGCCTTGAGAATAGAGTATGGATAAACAAGATTAATCGACGCACCGTTATGGTAAATAACATCGATTGTATCTGCTAGTACTTGAAACTGCTCCTCAGTAACACCAAAAAAAGGCTGAGATAAGTCTCCTACAATGGGAATGATTCTATTGCTAAAAGATTCCTGCCAAATTAAATAAGATTGAAGATGTTCTTTTAATCTATTCTTTTCCGATTTGATATTAGGAGAACGTACTAAGCAATAAATATCAGCATTAGTCTGTTGCAAGAGTTCATAGAGTAAAAAAGCTCCGACAAATCCCGTTGCTCCAGTCAAAAAGATCTGAGATGGTTCAGTTATCTGCTCAAACGATTTCTCAGGATGGATCGAAGTGTCTAGTATAGCTTCAGCTTTTAAAGTCTCAACTATCCTACTAGTGGTACTCAAAGTTTTGGTTTGCTGGTCTAGCTTGATGGGACTTAAATAGAATGGCACTAACTTAAGGAGCGAGCGCAATGCTTCCCCAAAACTCTCTGCCAGCTTTTTTATGGTAGTTCGCTGATGAATTGCTTCGCTATAAATCCAATCCAGTCGTAGCTGACTTTCTACAACAATCCCGTTGATATCTAATAGATAACTTCGGCTTCCTCGCAGACTACGTGTTGCACCTTGAGACTCTTGAGCCAGTACGAACAGAGATGACTCCTGAAATACCTGGTCAATTTGACCCAGATAATTAAATCTGATTTCAGCTTGAGGCCGATGCTGCCAAGACGTTACCTTCTCACCGTTGAGATAGCGCAAAATGCCATAGCCAACTCCACGATTGGGGATACTTCTGATCTGTTCTTTAATCGCTTTTAAAGCGTCTCCCGGACTGGCAGACTCTCCTATATCTAGCAATACAGGAAAGATAGTAGTAAACCAGCCCACAGTGCGTGATAGGTCTACATCGTCGAAAATTTCTTCCCTACCATGACCCTCAAGGTCAACTAGCAGTGAGTGGGTACCTGTCCACTGACCAACAGCTTGCACTAAGGCTGTGAGCAGTACCTCGTTGATCTGAGTTTGATAAGCCGCTGGTATTGCCTGGAGGAGGGTTTGGGTTTCTTCCTGACTGAGTGTCACCGACACGGTGTTAGCTGTAGCAAATGTATTCTCTCCCTCCGAGAATTCCACTGGTAGGTGAGGTGCTTGCTGACGGGACATATTCAGCCAGTAATCCAACTCTTTTTGTACTGCTTGAGATTGCGCGTACTCCGTTAATCGTTTTGCCCAGTGCTGGAACGAGGTTGTTTTGGCTGGCAATTGAATTGCTTGACCTTGGCTAAGTTGTTGGTAAATAGTCTGAATATCTTCTAGCAAAATCCGCCAAGAAACACCATCAACAGCTAAGTGGTGAATGATTAGCAGCAGACGGCCGGGCTGGTCTGCACCTAAGTCAAAGTAGGCTACCCGCATCAGTGGGCCTGAAGATAAGTTAAGGCTGGTCTGTAGTTCAGCAGCTCTTGTCGATATGGTCGGTTCTTGTTCGGTCGCTGCAACTTTTGACAAGTCTAGCCTGGTAAATGGTGTTACCTCGTCAGGATTAATCTCAAACTGCTGCCAGCCTGTTTCCTGGTGAACAAAGCGCAAGCGTAAAGCATCATGGTGTTCAAGCAATTTCTGCACCGTCTGTTCCAACAGTACTGGGTCGAGAGGTTGCCGAACTTCCAGCAGGATTGATTGGTTCCAATGATGAAACTCAGGTAGATTTTGTGCAAAGAACCAATGCTGAATGGGCGTGAGAGGCACTTGACCTATTACCAATCCCTGTTCAGCTTGAATAGATTGATTAATGCCGGCTACTGCCGCTAGTTCAGCGATTGTCTGGTGTTCAAACAGTTGCTTAGGGGTAAGCTTCAAACCAGCCTGGTTAGCTCTGGCAATAATTTGCATGCTGAGGATAGAATCCCCACCTAACTCGAAGAAATTATCATGTACTCCTATCTGCTCGAGTCTGAGAATTTTAGCCCAGATTTTTGCCAGAACTTTCTCAGTAGCTGTGCGAGGTGCTACAAAAGTTCCTTCCTCTTTAGAGCCGATCAGATCCTGTGCTGGCAGTGCTTGGCGGTCTATTTTACCGTTGGGTGTCAGTGGCAGAGCCTCGAGCTGCACGAAGCTAGATGGCACCATATATTCAGGCAGCTTTTCTTGCAAGAATTCGCGCAACTCATTAGTTGTCAGGGTAGATCGTTTGACAGGCACGACATAGGCTACCAGACGCTTATTGCCTGATTGATCTTCACGAGCTATGACAACAGTTTCCCTAACTGCCCTATGTTGTCTGAGTACTGCTTCAATCTCTCCTAACTCAATGCGGAAGCCGTGAATTTTGACTTGCTGGTCAATCCGTCCCAGAAACTCAATATTTCCATCCGGTAAGTAACGGGCTAAGTCTCCGGTTTTATAGAGGCGCTGCCCAAATGTACTCATTCCCGTCTCTACAAAGGGATTGGTAATAAACTTCTCGGCTGTCAGTTCTGGTCGATTCAGATATCCTCTGGTTACGCCTGCACCACCAATATAAAGTTCTCCCGGTACGCCAATTGGCACGGGTTGTAGATAAGAGTTGAGCAGATAAATTTGGGTATTGGCCAAGGGACGACCAAGAGGAACTGTATTTCCCACATGGGGAGTCTCTGGATTAATGGGATAGGTGAGTACGCCAACGGTAGTTTCTGTCGGACCGTAGTGGTTGAAAATCAGGCATTTAGGGGCATAATTGCGAATTTGCTCGATTAACGGCCAACTGCAAGCCTCGCCACCCAGAATCAGTTGTTGCCGAGGCAGGATATGTTCAGGGTGAGAAGATGTCAAGAGGGCTACTAGATGAGAAGGAACAATCTTGAGACAATCGACGGGATGGTGATAAAAATAGTCTGCTAATGCCTCTGGGTTGGCAGCACGCTCTGGCGATACCACATGGAGACACCCACCACTAACCAGGGAAGGGAAGATTGTCGTATTGCCCAAGTCAGCTGCAAAGGTGGAAACAGTTGCAAAGGTTTGACAGACGGAAAGGTCTAGTTTTTCTGTAATGGTCTTGACGTAGTTGAGCAGTTGCCGATGCTCGACGGCAACTCCTTTGGGTTGGCCAGTAGAACCAGATGTAAACAGCACATATGCTAAATGCTCAATTTTTACCTCGCTATAGGGATTATCCTTGCTCTCCTGAGCAATAATCTGCCATTGACTGTCTAAACAGACTACTGGGATGTCCTGTTTGGGCAACATCTCAAGCAGTTGCTGTTGGGTCAACAGTACTGATACTTGGGCATCCTGCAATCGGAAAGTTAAGCTCTCCTTTGGCAAGGCGGGATCTAGTGGTAAATATGCCCCGCCAGCCTTGAGGATGGCTAAAAGTCCTACAATTAGTTCGAGCCTGCGCTCTAGATATAAACCTACTAGCACCTCTGGTCCAACTCCTAGTTTCTTTAGGTGATGAGCTAGTTGATTTGCTTTTGTGTTGAGTTCAGCGTAGGTTAGTTGTTGGTCTTCAAAGATAAGGGCAATATTATCGGGTGTATTCACCACCTGTTCTTCAAACAGCTGGTGAATACACTTATCTTGTGGATAGTCAGTTTGAGTTTGGTTGAATCCAATTAGTAGTTGTTGTCGCTGGCGATCGCTAAGTATTTCTAACTCACTAATGGCGGCTTCTGGCTTGTCAATGATACTCTCTAAGAGTGTCTGAAACTGTCCTGCCAAGCACTCGATATTTTCTACTTGAAACAAAGCAGAATCATAGTGAAACTCTGCCAGCAGAGCTTCATTACTGTACACACAGGAGAGTTTCAGTTTGAACTGGTCAAAGCAAACATACTGCCTGTCAATCGAAAATGAAATGTCAGCGGCAGAGTACTTACCAGGCTGTTCCTCAAATTCAAAACAAACAGGGAAGAAAGATAAGCCCGAAGTATTTTCCTTTGATTCTGCTATTTGTTCCCAAGTAAAGGACTCCTGCCACTTAAAAGCCTCGTCTTTTGATTCGCTAATTTGCTTGAATATTTCACTAAACTTAAAGTGGACTTCTAAATGACAAGAAACAGGTAAGTATTTAGCCAGCAGTCCTAAAGCTGACTTCAGCTCTTCATAATTGCGACCATCACAATAAGTGCCTATAGTAATGTCTGATTTTCCAGTGAGTCGCCAGAGCAAAATTTGCCAGCAAGCTAGAAGAAGTATAGAAAGTGAAGTATTTTGGTTATGTGCAATTGCTTCAAGTTTCGCTACCCGATCGGACTCTAACCATAAACTTAGTAATTCTGGTTTAAATTCTGGTTTTACGGTTGCCTGATTTTCATTAGGGAGTTTCCAATTGGCAAGAGCTAATACTTCCTTTTTTTTGAGCCAATATTCTCTTACTATTGCCCCATCTTCTCCCTCAAATAATTCATTTTGCCATTCTGCCAGGTCAGCATACTGCAATGGTTCTTCGGATACTTCTTGATTATGCAAGTAGGCTGTATAAGTATGACTAATTTCGCTCACTAAATTTTTAAGGGTTGCCCTATCTGCACAGAGAGCAGGTAGGCAAATCAGTAACACATACTTGTTAGGAGCCAGAAGCACTAAAAAAATATCTACAAGTGAATTATTCTCAAAATCGAAAGAGTGCTGCTTTCCTTTGTCGAAAAGTAACTCAAAAAAGGGATCTTTTTCTTCAGAAACAAATTCACTCCAGTCGTAGTAACTAATTGTTGGCTTGTTTTCAGTAATAACTTGCAGAGGAATAGACATTCCCTGTAAAGCTAGGAAATTTGTCCGGAGTATTTCATGTCTATTGATAATATTTTTTAATGCCGATTCTAGTATTTTTTTGTTTAACTTTCCTTCCACTAAAATAGAGCAGTAGGCGCAGTAAGGTTGATTATTCTTAGCTTGTTGCAATTGCCAAAGACGCTTCTGTTGAGGGGAAAGTCGAAAACCTTCTATAGATGATTTCTGCATATTCATTACTCCGTTTACCCAAACTAAAACTATTTAGCAAATGTAAGGTTCAGAAATGTAAGGTTCAGCCATTCCTACTACAACCTTCCGCGTACCCGAAAACGGCATACGTCCATGAGCTACTAGCATATTATCTAGCATCAAAATATCCCCTTCTTGCCAAGGGAATGTAATTGCTTCTTGTTGATATATTTCTCTAATTTCATCTAGTATAGAAGCTTCAAGGAGAGAACCATCACCGTAGTAAGCATTACGCGGTAATTCCGACTCTCTGAAGTTGGAGATTAGAAATTCGCGTACTTTTGGTTTCAAACTTGATATATGAAACAAATGAGCTTGGTTGAACCATACTATTTCACCTGTCTGAGGATGGGTAGCAATAGCTTGACACACTTGACGAGTTTTTAGATTATTTCCGTCTTTCCACTCAAAATCAATGCCAGCTTGACGACAATATCCTTCAACCTTCAACTTATTGTTGGTTTGAAAAACATTTTCCCACTGAAGATCCAGTCCTTCTCCGTAGTTGCGGACATACATAATCTTCTTATTAATAAATTGCTCTCGGATTTTTGGGTCGATATGCTGAAAAACCTTTCTACTATCAGCAATTGGTGTTTCTCCTCCTTCTTCTGCTGCCTTTACACAAAAGAACCAAATTTTCATTGGCCAGCTTGAGGAGTAAGACATTTCATTATGTAAAGGTATAAATTGATCGGCTGGATATTCTGTAGATGTATATAGATTACCGCTAACTTTGCTGCGTGGCGTTGAACGGTAGGAATATTCTAGCAAATTACTATAAACTGTTTGAATGAAATCTTCAAACTTTTCAACTGAATTAGTTAAAAAATTACGGAATAAAATACCACCATGCTCTAAGATTTTTGAGTAAACAATGTTTTTATTATCTGCTACCCAGCTAGCCAATTCAATATCACTTACAGCAGGTTTAACAACTAGAGGAAGTGGAGAGTTATGCTGAAATAATTCTATTTTTATTAGCTCTTCTGACGATAGCCTGAGTGACTTACGACTAATATTTCTAAATTTCATGCCATTCCGTTGTAGTAATTATGATTGTTTACTTAGCTGTGTTTTTGACTTCAGTTTTTTAACTTAACCACTAATCGCTCTGCGACTAATTTTTTTAAGTTTTTGATGACGAGCTGCTTTAAACTCTTTTACTTGGGAGATCTGCTGTTGCCTTTGTGCTTCTGTCAAGACCGTTTTTAGTGTACTTAGTTTAGTATCAGGCTGTTGAACAATTTTCGTGAGAACAGTTTCAAAGAGTTCTGCCATTTGAGCAATAGTTGAAGCGTCAAACAGGTCAGTTTTATACTCAAAGAAACCCTTAAGACCCTCTGATGTCTCTGTTAAATTCAGTTTTAAATCATGCCGGACTTCTCCTGTTTCAATTAACTCTAAGTTAAGGGTTAAATCCCTAAGTTCTAGAACCGGTGTAGGAGCATTTTGGAGAACAAACCAAGCCCGAAAAAGGGGATTATTATTGAGATTACGCTCTGATTGTAAATCTACTACTAGCTTTTCAAAGGGTAAATCCTGATGAGCGTAAGCACCAAGAGTAACTTCTCGTATCCGCATTAAAACTTCTCTAAAATTAGGATTTCCTGATAGGTTAGTCCGCAAGACAAGAGTATTAACAAAGAAGCCAATTAGTCCCTCAGTCTCAGTCCGATTCCGATTAGCTATAGGTGAACCAACGAGAATATCTTCTTGACCTTTGTAGCTATGGAGAAGCGTTTTAAAAGCTCCTAATAGGGTCATAAATAGCGTGACACCTTCTTGCTGACTCAGGGTTTTGATTTTTTCTGTTAGGGTTGGCGATAGGTTAAAAAACTGCTTTGCTCCCTGAAAAGTTGGAACAGAGGGACTTTTGTCAATAGGCAACTTCAGCATAGGAGGGTTAGTACCTAATTGTTGCTTCCAGTAGGCTAGCTGGCTTTCTAATACTTCCCCTTGTAGCCATTCTCGCTGCCAAACGGCAAAGTCTGCATACTGAATTGGCAGTTCTGGTAGGAGAGAGGGTTGCTTTTGAGAGAAACTATGGTAGAGGGTTACAAGTTCTTTGATAAACACTCCCCAAGACCAGCCATCAGAAACAATGTGGTGTGTATTTAACAGGAGCAGGTTTTTTTGTTCACCTAGCTGTAGCAGCATTACTCTGAACAGTGACCCTTGAGCTAAGTCAAATAATTCTTGACTCCAGTCTTGTACTAATCCCTGGATTTCTGCTGATTGTGTAGCTTCTGGCAACTTGCCCAAGTTTACTACTGGTAACTTAATATCTAGAGATGGAGCAATTAGCTGAATTGGTTGTCCCTCAACAACAGGAAATGTGGTGCGTAAAACTTCATGACGAGTGACAATTTCCTGGAAGGTGCGCTCCAAGGCAGCCACATTGAGTAGACCCGTTAATCTTAGGGCAATTGGAGTATTATAGGCAAGGCTTCTTGAATGTAGTTGCTCTAAAAACCATAAACGCTGTTGGGCAAAGGATAGGGGTAACTTACCGTTTCGGGAGACAGGTTTGATGGGAGGAGCCATCTGTTTGTACTCTACCTTCCTTGCGTCCTCAATAGCTTTAGCTAGTCGAGCCACTGTCGGCGACTCAAACAAATACCGTAAATGTAGCTTTACCTGGAAAGTTTTTTCTAGGCGAGAAACCACCTGGGTGGCCAAAAGTGAATGTCCCCCTAATTCAAAGAAATTGTCGTAGACACTTACTTGCTTGATGCCCAGAACTTCAGCCCAAATGCCAGCTAATACGTCCTCGACTGGACTACGAGGTGCTACAAAAGCAGTTTCTGAAGAATATGGGACAGTTTCCGGTATGGGTAAGGCGCGACGGTCTATTTTACCATTGGGTGTTAAAGGTAGCTCCTCCAACACCACAAAAGCCGAAGGCATCATATATTTGGGTAGTTTTGCCTCCAGAAATCTACGCAGTTCGCTAGTAATTTCGGTTTGAGAAACTTGACCAACTATATAGGCCACTAAGCGCTTGTTGTCCGGTTCATCTTCCCTAGCAATCACCACAGCTTGTCTGACAGCTTGATGTTGGCTAAGTAGCGTTTCAATCTCCCCTAGCTCAATGCGGAAACCCCGCAATTTGACCTGATGGTCAATTCGCCCTAGATATTCAATCGTACCGTCAGGTAGGTAGCGAGCCAAATCACCAGTCTTGTATACTCTTTCCCCAGAAGAATTGATAATGAACTTTTGATCTGTCAGTTCAGAGCGATTTAAATACCCTCGTGCTAGTCCAGCACCACCAATGTGTAGCTCACCAGGTATACCAACTGGTACTGGTTGAGCAAAAGAGTCTAGTAGGTAAATCTGGGTATTGGCAATGGGTCGTCCAATCGGTACAGAGGCTTGAGCTAGTTTGGTATCTTCTACCTGGTAAATAGCTGACCAAATAGTAGTTTCTGTTGGACCATATAAGTTCCAAAAAGCATTGCCTTTGCTCAGTAACTGCTCTGCTAAATCTGTTGGTAAAGCTTCTCCGCCGCAGAGTATTTTTAACCGGGGATTACCTTGCCAACCAGCAACCAAGAGCATGCGCCAAGTGGCTGGGGTGGCTTGCATCATGGTTGTACCAGAACTGTTAATCTGTTCAATGAGCTGTTTTCCATCGCTGGCTACTTGACGGCTGACTAGGACTAGACGCGCACCAGCAATCAGGGGTAAATACAGTTCTAGGGCAGCAATATCGAAGGAGATAGAGGTGACAGCCATGAGTGTATCCGATGCTGTTAATCCTGGCTGTTGCTCCATTGAGGTGAGGAAATTGACTAAGGCGCGGTGAGGAATTTGCACTCCTTTGGGTTTTCCTGTGGAACCAGAGGTATAGATGAGGTAAGCTAGGTTGTCTGGTGTGGCGCTACTAGAAGGGTTTTCTTGGCTAATGACTTCCCAGTCTGTATCTAGGCAGAAGACATGACCTTGATACTCAGGTAGCCTTGGGAGTAACCTTTGTTGAGTCAGCAGTACTGAGGCTTGGCAATCTGACAACATCGAGGCTAAACGCTCTTGGGGATAGGTAGGGTCTAGGGGTACGTAAGCTCCACCGGCTTTGAGGATGGCTAATAGTCCGATGACCATTTCTAGGGAGCGCTCGATGCAGATACCTACAAGAACTTCTGGTTTGACTCCTAGCTTTTTCAGATAGTGTGCTAGTTGATTGGCTTGTTGGTTGAGTTGCCGATAGGTGAGCTGTTTGTCTTCAAATACTACTGCTACTGCATCAGGTGTTTTCTCTACCTGTTCCTCAAATAGCTGATGAATACAGGTATCTTTGAGATAATCTGCCTGGGTTTGATTCCACTCTATAAGTAGTTGATGTTGTTCAGCATTAGTCAACAATTGCAACTCTGACAGACGTTGCTCCGGATCTGCCACAATGCTGGTTAAAAGTGTCTGGAAATGCTCCAACATCCGGTTTATTGTTTCTACCTGGAACAGGTCAGTATTGTACTCTAAGGTTCCGGTGAGTCCTTGCTGACTATCTTCTATAAACAGAGTCAAGTCAAACTTGGCTACTCCGCTGTCCACTTGCAGAGGTTGCAAGCTGAGATTGGGCAGTTTAAGAGCTTGTAAGTTAGACTCTTGAAAGACGAACATGACCTGAAACAGGGGAGTGTGACTGAGAACACGCTCTACTTCCAGTTCTCGTACTAGCTGTTCAAACGGTAATTCTTGATGTGCCTGAGCCTCTAAAGTTACTTCTCGCACCCTAGATAGCAGTTCTCGAAATCTAGGATTACCAGAGAGGTCAGTTCGCAAAACTACGCTATTGATAAAGCAGCCAATTAAGCTTTCGGTTTCAGTTTGAGTTCGGTTGGCAACAGGAGTGCCGACCAAAATATCTTCACGGTTGGAATAGCGGTAGAGTAAAGTTTTGAAGGCAGCCAGCAAGAGCATGAATAAGGTAACTCTTTCCCGTCGGCTCAAGGACTTCAGTTCTGAACTTAGAGATATGGGTAAGACAAAGGTTTCACGCCTGCCTCGGAAAGTCTGAACAGCAGGACGTGGATAGTCTGTGGGTAACTCTAGTACGGGGGAGGTACCGTCGAGTTGCTGTTTCCAGTAAGCTAGTTGAGTCTCAAGTTCCGATCTTTGTAACCGCTGTCGCTGCCAAATTGCGAAGTCTGCATACTGAATTGACAGTTCGCTTAATTTGGATGAACTCCCGCCAGAGTAAGCGGGGTAGAGTTTGGACAACTCATGGAATAACACTCTCCACGACCAGCCGTCAGAGATAATATGGTGCATGGTTAGGAGCATGATCTGCTCATTTTCTTGGAGCCGGATGAGGAGAACTCGCAGTAGTGGTGCTTCAGCAAGACTAAAAGGTTTGCTAGAATTTTGATTCGCTACTTGCTGGGCTTTTGTTTTCCGCTCAGCTTCTGGTAACTTCTGAAGGTCTACAATCGGCAAAGTTATAGTCTGGCTGGGAGCAATAACTTGTCTTGGTTTGCTTCGGGCGCTCGCAATGCTAGTCCGCAAAACTTCATGTCGCTTGATAATTTCGTTAAAACTTTGCTCTAGAGCAAAAATATCAAGCTTACCGACTATGCGAAATAAAATAGATTCATTATAAATAGGAAGTTCTGGATTGATCTGGTGAAGAATCCATAATCTTTCCTGAGCTGAAGATAGAGGTAAAGTATTAGATTCAGTCCTTTTTGGGATTACAGATGTAGTAAATTGCTTGACTTCTGTCTGTTTGAGTCGTAAATCTAATAAGGCTCTTTGTTCTGGAGAAAGATTGGCAATTCTTTTGGAAAAATTATTCATCACTTATATAAAAAAAAATAATGCTACAGATAAAAACAGAATGACGAGAATTTATTAACTATTTAAAAGTTTTTTGAATCAATAGTTAATCATATTTCAGGAAAATATATGAGTTTTGATTGTCATAACTTTTGATCTTTTTTAAATGCTTTAACCTTGTCATCGTTCAGTCTAGCTCTGAACCAAAATCAATCAATAAAAGGTTTTTTTATTGCATTTTTTTATTTTTAATTATTAATAATTTGAATATTTTTTTGTAGCTTTCTGGAGTTTTAATTATTTTTTTCATTGATGTAATTCCCGAAGCTAAATTCAATGGCTTGCGCGATCGCTCTCGATAACTGAGCAATGGTTGATAAATTGAACTGCTTTTGTTTCAAAATTTGACGATGAATTTTTCCCGTAGAAGTACGGGGTAAACTCTCCATAAAGTCAATCTGTTTGGGAGTTTTAAAATGAGGTAAATGCTGTTTAGCAAATTGACGAATACTTTTTTCCTTTTTTCGCTCTCTACACTAGGCTGTTGTTCAAATTTCAAGCTGATATAGGCAACAATTTCTGTAAGCTTTTCGCCATCGTTGTATTCTAGGACTACTGCCACTTCTAACACTTGTTGATGCTGATATAAGACCGCTTCTATTCATTTATCTGTTCCTCACAGAGAGCTAAAACATGAACTAACACGCAATCTTGCCACTCCCACCAGTCAACCAACCACTGTTGAATACCTAAGCTTTGGGCTTGAGTTTTGGCTTGTCCATACAAACGAACAACTGGCTGTGCTTTAGTTAAGTCTGTTTCAATTTCGTTCCAGTCAATTCCGACTAAACCGCTACCCAACGCCTTACCTACGGCTTCTTTGACCCCAAAGCACAAAGCGTAATAGAGAAGGCGATCGCTTAGCGTCTCCGCAGGAGAATCGCTAACCGACTGACAAGAGTTTTGTTCTTGATTGGTAAAGACAAGGGTTAATGTTTCGCGTTCGCAGCGCTCAATTAACCTGGCAATTTCGGCTCTGGATGCAATGTCAACGCCAATCCCTTTAATTTCCGCTTTTTTGGCAGAGTCTTGATAGTAAGAGCTTTCATTAACCTATCCTCACTATATAGAGTATTTATCAACAGCTATAACTAAATTGAGTTCCGACTTTTCATTTCTGATATAGCTGACTCAATTAAAGTGCAGATTTCCGCCAAAGTTTTGTCCTGACGGGTTTCGAGTTTGACTTTAATTCCTAACTTACGTTTTAATGCCAAAGAAACTTCGACTATTTCCGTAGAATCTAGCTGTAAATCCCGATGAATTAAGGCATTAGGGCGAATTAACTCCTCGAAAATCCCCAAATCTTTTAGTATATCCTCAAGATTATTCATCCCTTTTACAGTATCCATTACACGAAATAGCCTCTAAATTACCACCACTTAGCACAGTCTGTAATTAACGGTTATTTTTGCCCCCACTAACCACAATAACTACGTTTCTCAACGACTACTTATTGAAAATAACTTTCAATAAATTTGTTATTCGGATACTATCATCCTTGACTTGAAAATAACAGTCAATTCAAGAGTTTTGAAACATATCGTTACTTTCACAAGGCATTAGACCTCCTGCAAAAGTTCTAGATGTGTGGGACAAGTAAGTTAGAGTTGAGTAGCATCTATGACCTACGAACAGGTAAAAAGTCTGAAGCCAGAAGACTTTAAACGCTTATGGGGCGTACGTCTGGATACTTTTAACCAAATGCTCGAGGTAGTGCGCTCGCCCAGCCAACCAAAACAAAAAACAGGACGGCCAAGTCAACTCAGCCCGGAAGACCAATTGTTGATGAGATTGGAATATTGGAGAGAATAC
>JADEWQ010000126.1 GCA_015207585.1 Pleurocapsales cyanobacterium LEGE 06147
ATTTGTCAAAACAGGGTGGCATGGCAGCAGGAGTAGTTTCTTTCATTACTAATTGCTTCGACGTAAAAAGCCCAACTGGCAAATATTTTATCTTGTTTTCAGCTTGTAAATTGTTTAAGTACCGTTAGTTAAGCTAACCCATTTCAATGGGTTTGAGCTTTGAGCCGGAACTTTAGTTCCCGGCAAACTGCTAATTCTCCAAAATCTTGCTAAACATTAATCTCCGCGTCTCCGTGTCATCATCTGTAGCAATCTTAAAGAAAAAGGATATTAGTAGCTGTTGTTACTTCTAATAAGAATATATTTTGGATAATACATAAAATGAAAAAAGTTTAAAGCAAAAATGTTTGACCTGCTCAGCGTTTTCTTTGCTTTTATCGTATTGGGGCTACTACTCCTAACAGCAAGATACGTCAAACACAAAATAAGATTATTGCAAGTAATTTATCTTCCCGAATCAATCGTGGCAGGGGCGATTGCCCTTTTACTAGGTCCAGGAGTATTGGGAGCGATCGCTGAATGTGACCGTCAGCTCGAGCAATGTCTAGCTCAGTTAAAAAAAACGCAGAAAAAAACCGACTGCTAATCACCCTGATTTTGATTTGCGTAAATATCTTTACCGTATGGTTGGTGTCGATTTTACCTTGATTGATGGGCTTGATGCTGTAACTGGGCAAACTATTTTATCAGAAGTTGGGTTAGAGTCAGAATGCTTTCCCACTGTTAAGCAGTTTACCTCCTGGTTAGGTTTCTGCCCTGGTCAAAAAATTACTGGTGGTAAGGTCAAGAGTTCTAAAACCCGCCCAGTGGTTAATAGAGCTGCAAATGCTTTCCGGATGGCTGCTTTTTCCCTTACCCATAGTCGTTCGGCGTTGGGGACTTTTTACAAATCTTTTGATTAGGATGTTATTCCAGAAAAATTAATATTTTATTTAATTACCCTATACAGGGTAGTTATATGGAAAGCGTCAGTAGAATAAATAGTTAGGCAGACAAAATGGTTGTATGTGATTCGGAGCGGCGTTTAAAAATTGGAGAAGGTTCGCTTGTGTTCAAAAAAAGTATTCAAAAATTACTTCATCGATATGGTTATGAGCTCAAAAAAATTGATATTTCTTCTAATAAAAACTTCTCTAGCAAGAAAGGGCGGGATCTCTCTCTAACACCGCCTCCAATAGAACCTATTTGGCCACTCCCTCGTCGCTCAGATGGACTTTTCTCTGATGAAGAAATTTGCAGGGAGTTCGCTAAGTACGATCTATGGCACTACGCATACAAGTTTGAAGGTGGAGTTTCTTTTTCGGCTCATCATAACAATCCAGGGTCACTTACAGATGTTCCCGAACGACCCTTGCAACGCTTTAAACATTTTATGCCATATTTAATTGAATCTCAGGATGGCTCTCTCAAGGGAAAGCGGGTTCTTGACATTGCTTGTAACTCTGGCTTTTGGTCAATACAGTGTGCACTTCTTGGTGCAGAAGTAGTAGGTTTTGATGCTCGTGCTGAGCTCATCGAGCAGAGTAATTTGATAAAATCTATCATCGGCATTAACAATGTTAATTTTAAATTACTCGATTTTTGGGAAATGAGTCCTCAATCATTAGATGGAACATTTGATGTTGTTCTAAATCTTGGCATTCTTTACCATTTGCCTAACCCTCTTGAAGCATTGAAGCTAACAAAATTAATGGCACGGAAGACTATATTACTGGATACAGGAGTATATCCCTCAAAAGATTCTGTAATTAAATTGAAATGGGAAGAGCCTACTGATATCCGGGCTGCTAATAGTGCTGGGATTGTTGCTTATCCTAGTAAAAATGGAATTGATTTGATGCTAAGACACATCAATTTTGAAGACTGGTTTGAAGTACCGATGCGTACAAGTGATATGCCGAAAGACTATCTTGAGCACAGGCGTGCATCTTGGCTGATAAAAGTTTGAGAAATCATCTGATTAACCCTTCGTCTGATTCAACCCTATAGGCTGGCTTGAGGTACAAAAACCAGTAATGTTTCTTTTTATTGATTACAACTTAAAGCGATCGCTTCTAAAAGAGAAAGATAGGAGCGATCGCTTAACTTTAGTTTTACTTTTACTTCTGAGGTTAACCGTGATAGTTACTCACTCTCAACAGACAACAACTCTGAAGTGTAGCTTGTAATTTTGTTTTATTTAACGAAAACGTTTTTTGCGACGAGCAACTGCTTTGCGCTTACGTTTTTCTATAGGAGTTTCAAAATGACGACGGCGTTTAATATCAGCAAAAATGCCCGCTTTGGATACTTGACGTTTAAATCGACGTAAAGCAGATTCTATATGCTCATTTTGTCCAACAACCACTTGGGTCATTAAGTATCATCCTCCAATTTTTACTCGTTTGTCTTGTCGTAATAATTTACCTTTGAGGTTGGGTTGTAAGTTTGGCTAACGAGTCTGAAAACTCAAACTGTTAACAGCAAAAGTTCGGGGTAGAGATTTGTTTCTTTACCCCAGAGAGTGCGCGATTAATAAACTATAGCTAGAAATAATATAACTGTAGTTTAATTTTACGCTTAGGCATAATTATGCCTATCATAAACTACAAGATTAGTTAAATTATATCATTTCCAGCAATTGGTTCAGTGTAAAAAGTGACGGATCCCGCTAAAAGCCATCACTATTCCTAATTGGTTGGCAGCAGAGATCGAGTCTTTGTCTTTAATCGAACCGCCTGGTTGAATAATTGCCGTAATTCCCGCAGCAGCAGCAGTACGCACCGAATCATCAAAAGGGAAAAATCCATCGCTGGCAAGTATACCCTCGCTTGCTTTTTCTCCTGCTTGTTCGAGGGCAATTTTGACCGAACCGACGCGGTTCATCTGTCCCGCACCGATACCCCAACTAGTGCGATCGCGACTGACAACAATGGCGTTAGATTTAACGTGTTTAGCTACTTTCCAAGCAAAAACCATTTCTGCCATCTGTTCTGATGACGGTTGCTTTTCCGTAACTACTTGCCAGTTTTCGGGATTATCGACAGCATCATCGCTAGCTTGAACTAAAAAACCGCCCGCGATCGCTTTAACTGTTTGTTTTGGTCCTGCTTGCAAATCTGGCAGTAACAATACTCTCAATTTTCCTTTAGCTTTAAGAATTTTCTCTGCTTCAGCATTACAACTAGGGGCGACAACGCATTCTAAAAAAATCTCAGTTAACGCTGTCGCTGTCGCTGCATCAATGGGTTGATTGAGAGCAACAATCCCGCCGAAAGCAGAAACAGAATCGGCGGCTAAAGCTTTCTTATAGGCTTCGACCAAAGTAGTTCCCATCGCTACACCACAGGGATTGGTATGTTTGAGAATGGCTGCTGCTGGTTCCCCTTGGGGAAATTCGGCAATAATTCGCCTTGCCGCTTCTAAATCGACCAAATTGTTGTAACTTAATTCTTTTCCTTGCAATTTAGTTGCCGCCGCCCATCCTGTAGCTTGGTTTCCCGTTTGATACCAAGCAGCATTTTGATGGGGGTTTTCGCCGTAACGGAGAGATTGTAATTTATTGCCAGAAAGAGTATATGTTTGAGGTAACTCGTCCTCTAGATTCAATCGAGCAAAGTAAGAAGAGATGGCGCGATCGTAAGCATAGGTATGGTCAAAAGCCTTTCCTGCCATTCTCTGGCGAAATTCTAAAGATACTTCTCCACCAGAATACCGCAATTGTTGCAAATACTCTTCATACTGAGCCGGATCGCACAAAACCGTCAGATAAGCAAAATTTTTGGCTGCCGCCCGAATCATTGCCGGACCGCCAATATCAATTTGTTCGATCGCTTCGGCTGCGCTAACATTAGGCTGGGCGATCGTCTGCTCGAAAGGATAGAGATTGACTACCACTAAATCCAGAGGACGAATTTGGTTTGCTTCCATTTCCGCTACATCTTGAGGTAAATCCCGTCGTCCTAAAATTCCTCCGTGAATACGCGGATGTAGAGTTTTGACTCTTCCTCCCAAAATTTCTGGCGATCCAGTATAATCACTGACTTGGGTTACGGACAAACCAGCTTCTTGTAGCGTTTTTGCCGTTCCCCCACTACTAATTAATTCAAACTGAAATTCTTCTACTAGCTGCCGCGCCAAATCGATGATACCAGTTTTGTCCGATACACTTAGCAGTGCTAACTTTTTAACCATTTTTCAATGTTTTGAGCTTTTAATGACTAATGACAGAAGTTATGTACTTATGCTTTGGTACAAATCTCGCAATAATTCTCTAAAATCATAAAACACTAAGTCATTTGGCACTGCCCAACCTTATATAGCAATCCTACTAAAGGGTGAAGATGAGGCTTTAGGTTTTAGGTTGCGGCTTTTTTACTTCTAATTTCTGATTAGTTTTAGAAGTTTTCATAAATAATTTAGAATTACTATAATTATGGACCTCCCTGCCAAGTTTACAACTTATAATTTTTAGATTATCTAATGTTAAATGAATCAAGATAATTTTTATTTTAAAAAGCGGTTAAATTATTTTTCATCGAGCAAAAAGCTGTTGCGATGGTGACTGACAAAAAAAAGGGGGTACATCTTCAAAGATTAGATGTACTTCCCACAAGCATACTATATTACCGAGTTGGTAGTACGATAGTGATGCAATCATGATTTACAATCACCAGTATTATTTTTCCACAAACAGCAAAATCTTGTGTTTACTTCATCTAATCTTTGCAATGTCTACATCTTCTCTACGTATTTATACCCTAATGTTTGCCAGAAACTATAATTTTGCTTCCATGTCGCTCCCCTATTGGTTATCAATAAGCTATTAGTATCCTGGTTAACAAAATTCTCAAATTAATTTTGAAAGTAAATTAACTATAAATAACCTAATTTTTTAGGAATCTAGCCATAGTTGAATAGTAGTGTTTTGAGAAAAATACTCCCTCACTCACTTAAGATAAATCACCAGTCGCTACAGTAGGGCTCTTAATTTTGCTAGAATGCTACAATAACAGGCTTTTCAGCTCATCAAACTTGAATGCTCGAACATCTGCAAACTCAACTTTATCAGCTAGAACAATTTGCCGAACAGCTTGTTTCGGTTCAGTTAACTCACCTCAGCTTGTTGAGTGTGGGAGTTATTTTAATAGCAGGATTACTCACAAGTCTCACCCCTTGCATGTTGTCGATGTTACCCATTACTATTGGCTACATTGGCGGTTATGAATCTCAGGGAAGACGACAAGCAGTTATTCAATCTACTTGGTTTTCCCTAGGATTGGCGACCACATTGGCTGGATTGGGAATTATCGCTACAGGGATTGGCAAAGTTTACGGACAGATAGGCATTGGGTTACCTATAATAGTAAGCTTAGTAGCGATCGCGATGGGACTAAACTTGTTAGAAATATTACCCCTGCGTTTCCCCTCTCTCGGTGCTACCGATTGGATCGCTGAAGATTTGCCTCCTGCCGTGCGTTCCTATCTATTAGGTTTGACTTTCGGGTTAGTTGCCTCTCCCTGCAGCACCCCAGTTTTAGCAACTTTACTTGCTTGGGTAGCTGCTACTCAACAGGTAGTAGTTGGTGCGGGATTGTTGTTAGCCTATGCTGCAGGATACGTAGCCCCACTCATTCTTGCAGGAATTTTCACTGCCACGCTGAAAAAGCTATTAGAATTACGTCGTTGGTCGGGTTGGATCGATCCTGTCAGTGGCGCTTTATTATTAAGCTTTGGCATCTTTTCTCTTTTAACTCGCCTTCCTGCCCTCAATTTTTAAAAATTATATTAGACTTCTTGCGTGAGGTCAGGGAATAGGGAATAAAATTTATTCCTGAAATATTAAAAATGATTGTTTTTTATTTTTGCAAGAAGTCTATTAGATTGCCAAAATATATACATTTTCTAGAGGTTAAACCTCAAAATGACTCGCTCGGATTCTTCATCGACTTTACAGTTTTCTACACTCTTATCTAGCTCGTTACGCCGCCTTGCTGCTACAGTTGCCAATTTACGCTTAGCGATTATTTTACTCTTGGCGATCGCTTTATTCAGTATTGCCGGTACGGTTATCGAACAAGGAGAATCTATTCGTTTTTATCAACAAAACTATCCCGAACAACCAGCTTTATTCGGTTTTCTAAGCTGGAAAGTAATTTTAACTTTGGGTTTAAACCACGTTTACAGTACCTGGTGGTATTTATCCTTACTGCTTCTTTTTGGTACTAGTTTGACTGCTTGCACTTTTACCCGTCAACTGCCAGCCCTTAAAGCTGCTCGTAATTGGAAGATATACCAACAACCCCGTCAGTTTGCCAAACTAGCTCTGAGTGCCGAATTAGATAGTGGTTCTTTCAATTCTCTCATTCCTTTGCTGCAAAAACGGGGTTACAAGATTTTTCAGCAAGATAATGCTCTTTATGCCCGTAAAGGTATTGTTGGTAGAATTGGTCCAATTGTAGTCCATGCAGCAATGTTAATCATTTTAGCAGGAGCAATTTGGGGGGCTTTTACGGGTTTTTTTGCTCAGGAAATGGTTTCTAGTGGCTCTATTTTTCAAGTAAAAAATATTTTTGAAGCTGGTCCTTTAGCTGCTCCTCAAATACCTCAAGATTGGTCCGTACGGGTTAACCGCTTTTGGATCGATTACACCAACGATGGCAGCATCGATCAATTTTATTCCGATCTCTCAGTCATTGACAACCAGGGAGAGGAATTGAAACGGAAAACTATTTATGTAAACGAACCCCTACGCTACGACGGCGTTACCTTTTATCAGACTACCTGGGGAATAGCTGCAGTAAAGGTGCGGTTAAACAATAGCCCCGTATTTCAGTTACCGATGGCTCAATTGAACGTTAAAGGTAATGGCGGTCAAATTTGGGGTACTTGGGTACCTACTAAACCGGATTTAAGTGAGGGAGTATCTCTTTTAGCCAAAGATTTACAAGGAACAGTTTTGGTTTACGATCGACAGGGTCAACTCGCTAGTGTAGTGCGTATCGGTCAAAGTGTCGAGATTAACGGCATTAACCTTACCGTACTTGACTTAGTCGGTAGTACTGGTTTACAAATTAAAGCCGATCCTGGCGTACCAATTGTCTATACAGGTTTTGGCTTGCTCATGTTGGGAGTAATAATGAGTTATGTCTCTCATTCCCAAATTTGGGCACTAGAACAAGGCGATCGCTTTTATCTGGGTGGTAGAACAAATCGCGCCCAGGTCAGTTTTGAAAGGGAAATAATAGAAATTATCGAGCAACTACAAGAGAAAGCTACTTCTCGTTCAGATAGCCAGAAAACCGATTTTATCGTTTCTAATACTTGAGATAGAAGTCGATCGAATCAGGAGTCAGGAGTAAAATTAATTCTGCCTTCTAACTCGGTGTCTCCTTCTTCAATCTGTAGGACTGGAGATAACGCGATCGCGTCCTTGGTTTTTAGCCAAATATAGTGCGCGATCTGCAGCCCGCAGTAACTCATTCCAGCTTTCTCCATCTTCAGGAAAGCAAGCTACTCCTATAGAGACAGTAATAGAACTCAATAACTGCTCTCCGTATTTTATCCGCAAATTTTTGATTGCTCGTCTGATCTGTTCTGCTTTTAGATTGGTATTTTCCTTGGAAGCATTTGGTAAAATCAAAGTCATCTCTTCACCCCCATAACGGCAAGCGATATCTGACTCGCGACTCATCTTTTTTAGCAATATACCTATTTCTCGAAGCACCGCATCGCCGGCTTCGTGACCGAAGAAATCGTTGAAATGCTTAAAGTGGTCTATATCTAGCATGATTACGCCGATTGGTTTTTCTTCTCTAGCGGCACGCTTTACCTCTCTAAGGGAAGATTCTTTGAGATAACGGCGATTATATAATCCCGTCAGAGAATCTCGACAACTCTGATTTTGTAAATTTTCTTGTAGTTGCAGATCGATAAAAGCCAGCGCAACTTGCTTGGCAACTATTTTGGCTAACCTTTTAACTTTTTTGGTTAAATCTTTCTCTTGCTGAAAACTCAAGTACAGTAATCCTACAGTTTCTCCCCGAGCAATCATGGGCACGCACAGAGTTGCTTCTAATTCTGCAGTTTGCTGCACGTGTTGACAATATAGACTGGGAAAGATTTTTTTTCCTTCATGTACCGTGCCCCTGCGCAAAGCCCAGCATCGATCGCGACTAAATGCAGAAATAGTGTTTAAACTCGTTCCCCAACTAGCAACAGTCTCGACTAGGTTGCTCAAGCGATCGATCAGCAAAATTGCTCCTGAAGTATGGGGAAAAAAAGGTTGTAACAGATCGGCAATTACTCCTCGCGCTTCTGCGACTGTCTCGCAAGCGCGAAGAAAATCAACAATTTCATTAACTCTCACCAGTTCATCATAAAGATTTTCAAGCTCCTCTATCCGTCTGACAAGCCGCTGGTTTAGTTGCTGTAAATTTAGATTAATGTCAGAGTTAGTCGATTTAGCTTTCTTTAACTCATAATCGAAGTCAACTCGCTCCCTTTGCTCCCAGCACAAAAAATCTTTAAGTAATTCCCACATAAAATTTTTTCTCTCGATCCTTTTTGGCTCGGGCTTTTACTCAAAATAAGTCTGGAGACAAATAATTTTTGTCACCATCTTCAATAAAAATTAAAAGCGGTTGAAAGCCAAATAGATTTTGGTTAAAGTTTTTTTCGTTTGTGCCGCTATCAAAATCTCCTTTTTTATTTAGTGTGTTTTTTGGTTAGTTATATCTATTTATTTTTATTGGGTTTTACTTTTAAGTTTTATGTTCTTATTAATTAGTTTTCTACATTCTTCTGGTGATGTACTTCAATTACAGTGTGAACGTTACCCCGAGGATTAAAGTCTCCTTTAATATTCACTTCTAGGGGATCGCAAGCGGCAACAAAGTCATCTAAAATTTGGTTGACTGCTTCTTCATGAGAGATGTAGCGATCGCGATAACTGTTAATGTAGAGTTTGATTGCTTTTAATTCTACTACTTTCTCATCCGGACAGTAGGTAATATAAATGGTGGCAAAGTCGGGATAACCAGAAAAAGGACACTTACAGGTAAATTCTGGCAGAGTAATATCGATCTTGTATTTGCGTCCGATACGAGGATTGGGAAAGGTAATTAATTCTCCTTGGGCGATCTCTCTTTCCCCGTATTTGATGGTTTGAGTTTTGGTTTGACGGTCAGAATTAGTCATTTACTGAAAAAATTAACTTATCTAAATTTATTGCCGAGGGTCTTTTTCTATCATTGAATTTAACTTAATTTGTTTTTATATGCAGAGAATAGTAACTAAATATATTTATTTCTTGTTCTCAAACTCTAATGCCTCTGAGGAGTTGAATAACTAGTTCTTCCGCAAATGCCGTATCTAAAGCTCCATCTTTTAAAAGCAAGCGATACCAAACTGGACCATATAACATATCCATAGTCAACTCCAAATTAAGGTTAGAGTACAACTCACCTCGTTCTATTCCTCTGTTCAAAATAGTCAGCATTGTTTCTTGAGGAGTGTAGATAAACTTTTCTCGAAAGGCTATTGCTAAATCTCGATCGCTCTGCGCTTCAGCCATAATTCCAGTCATCACAGCACCAGCCGCCTTTGTAGTTAGCACGGCAAATAATCGATCGAGTATGTGGCAGAGATCTTTTTGAACAGAACCCGTATCCGGAACGGTCATGTTGCAAACAACTTTAGCCGTATAAGCCTCCATAATCAATCTAGCTTTGGACGACCACCAACGATAGATAGTTTGTTTGCCCACACCAGCACGACGGGCAATCCCCTCAATACTCGTATTAACATACCCTTTTTCTTCTAGCAGTTCGGTAGCAGCAGTCAAGATAGCTTGGTGGGAACGTTCGCTACGACGAGGAGATGGAGATTGAGGGCGCTGGGTGCGGAAACTTTCCGCGCCTAGCGCATTGTTTTCACTTGGTTTTGAAGTCATAGCACTGACGGGGTGACAACGAGGAAGAATTTTCTTCGCTGTGGTGAGAAAAGTGTTAGTGAAATTCCGATTATAAACAATACGATTCGTACCGTCTATCTAGGGAACAAGGGGAACAGTAGTTTTTTAACTTTTGTCCTCAGCTTTCTGCAAATAGCAAATAGCGGCTATAAAAATTGATAAAACGAGACGGTTCGTTTTAATATATAAATATATAAATGTGACTTATATTTTGCAGCCAGGCAAAAGTTTAAAGACTTCGTCAATCAATAAGCTTTAAAGAACTGATTTTTGAGCGAGAGGCTTGCTGCCTTCGTGCGACCGCGGTCAGCAAAGCGCAGAGCGATCGCAGTTTAGGTTTTGACAGTAACTAAATTCTTGCCATCGACAAGAAAGCGAGCAACAGAAACCTTCGGCGAAGCCCACGATCGCATTCTACTTAACTATTAGGAGGATTAACTTTGAACAACAATCGAAGAAATTTTTGGCTTACTGGAGCTGCTTTATGTCTGCTGGTATTTATAGGCGGTCATAAAATCAGAGACGATCGAATCATTAAAAATAATATTTCTCAACAGTCTGAAAATTCAGACCAGATTTTTAGCGAACACCGCCCATTTTCTGGATTATTTGGACAAGTAGCCAACGCTGAAAATGAAGATAAAGCAATGAAGAACGAGCGTGCCACTATTCGCCAACTTACTCAACAATGGTTTGAGGCGTGGAGTCCTCAAGAGAACACATTTAAAGCAGAAAAACTTCGACCCCTTTACGCTCAAGGGGAAGATGAGATAACCATTGTCGCTCGTGTTGGGAATGAAATTGTCTCGGTGCAAAGTTGGGAAGAATATCGACAGACTTGGGAGCCTTTGATGGAACGGTTTGATTATTGGTCGATTCAACCAGAAGGGGAAATTCAGATCGTGGTAGACGGCGATCGAGCTGTTAGTACCTTTACTTGGTTTGGACGAGGACGATACAAAGATGGTCGAGAAATTACATCTAGTCGACATGCGACTCATGTTTGGCAAAAACGTTTGGGTCGTTGGGTTATTGTTCACGAACACCTGTCTGTCGCTGAAAAATAGTTAGCAGGTTGAAAGTTAACTTAAACGAAGTACAACCTTTCATTTTTTTAATAAGTATATTGAGTACATACACAATACACAAAAGGAGAAATTTTTCTTTTCCATTAGTTCTGTATAAGTCACTACAAAAAGCTGTTATCGTGAAGGTGGAACAGTAAAACTCCTCAAATCAATGTCGGAGGTGAGTGTAGCTTCTGCCTTTGAAAAAGATCCGGAGTTGGCAAAGATTTCTACTATTTATGTTGCCCAAACAGGAAGTACCGTTGTTCTAAGAGGAACGGTTAGCGATCGAGCTACTTTAGACAAGCTGGTAAGTGTTCCCCGAGGCGTTGAGGGTGCAACTAACGTTGATACTAGTCAAGTGCAAGTGAAAAATCCTTCTTAGCAGAAGCGATAGTATTAATGACTATGCTCGAACCGAAATCGACCTCTGAATCTTTACATCTCGATTGCGAGTAAAAATTTTAGTTTATCCCTCGAGCTAAAAGATTGTTTATAGAGATGTAAGATACAAACAGCATGGTTCAAGAGAAAAAACTAATGAGTTCCCAAGGGTGGGTAATTCCCTTACAGGTGTTAAAAAAGCTCTTGCCAAAAGGTTTTGCCCTATACCTTGGCTTGATTGTTGCTATAAGCTGGGTTATCTTTCCGGTTCAGGCTGAGAATCAAATACCCTCGACTTGGAGGCTCGCTCCCAACATACTGATTCAAAACCTAGAGAACCCGATAGTTGTCACCTGTGTACGACTCGATGGTCGTTGTTTGTTTGAGGTTGCCGACCAAAGATCCGCTCTACCCGAGAGAGTTAAGACGCTCGAACAGCGATTGAGAGATATTAATAGTCTTTACGTTAGAAGTGACAACGCTCAATTACAAATTCGTCAACAAGAAACGGGCAATCTACGGAACATATATGTCTCGGTGAACGATATAGAAATTCGTCTCCTAACCATCACTAGTTGGGATGCCGCTATTCAAGGAATAAATATTACAACAAAAGCCGACCAGATAGTTCGGCAAATAGAAGAAGGACTTAAAAGATCTAAATATGAACGACAAGTAGAGTTTCTGATCCGTCAAGGAATAATAGCTGCTAGTATCGTTGCAATCATCTTTCTCACTAGTTGGATAATCTCTCGTACTAAAACTCGGCTCCAACTTGTCAAAAAACAGTTTGCCTCCTCTGTCGCCTCAAATTCTCAGTCACTTTCTACACAGCTCAAACAAAGGCAACATTGGCATGTTAAAGAAGTTGAGCATCGGCTGTTGCAGATGGCTCAAGCAGTAATTTGGGTGGGGGGAATCCTCTTTATTCTGAATTTATTTCCCTACACTCGGGCGATACCATTTTTGATTCTTGATTTTCTACAAATTCCTTTAAAAATAGGGATTGTCGGTTTGGGAACTTATGTAATAATTCGTCTCAGCTATGCCCTGATTGCTCGGTTTAATTCTGCTCTGGCTAGTAATTACTTGCGGACTCAAGAAGCCAATCGGCGACTGCAATTGCGCATAAAAACGATTTCCGGCGTTGGTAAGGGAGTTGTTACGATTAGCTGGATTGGGGTGGGAATTTTAGCCGCTTTTGGGGTCAGTGGCGTAAATATTGCTCCTTTGCTGGCTGGGGTGGGAATCGTCAGTGTGGCTTTTTCTTTAGCCGCTCAAAACTTGATTAGAGATGCCATTAATGGTTTTCTGATCATTCTAGAAGACCAGTATGCTGTTGGCGATTACATTAAGGTGGGGGAAGTAGGCGGTATGGTGGAAAAGATAAATCTCAGAATTACCCAGCTTAGGGATGCGGAAGGACAACTAATTACCATTCCTAATAGCGAAATTAAGATAGTTGCCAACCTTTCTAGTAATTGGGCTAGAGCTGATTTATTTATTCCCGTTGCTTATCAGACTGATGTTAACAAAGCTTTAGAGTTGATTGGTCTAGTAGCCGAAGAAATGAGCCACGATTCTCTCTGGCAGGAAAATATTCTCGAGTCTCCTCAAGTGCTGGGAGTCGATAATTTTGGAGAGCGAGGAGTGATGATTCGCGTTTGGATTAAGACAGAACCGCTCAAGCAATGGAGTGTTTCGCGAGAGTTTCGCCGTCGGATTAAGGTAGCTTTTGATGAAGCAGGAATTCCCATTCCCCTGCCACAGCAACAAGTTTGGTTTAAGGACTCTGAAAAGTCAATTACTTAAAGATACGAGTTTTGAAAAATTGGTAAAGAAAGCTTAAAAATTTTAAATTCTTAATTTTCAAGTGCGATCGCTCTTTCCACTGGCTGTAGGGATATTTTACTAAGTTGGAATTAAAGTATTTGGGATCTTTTACCTCGCGCTCGATCCAGTCTGGTAACTCAATAGTTTGTTGTTCATTACTTAGTTCTACTTCGGCAAGAACTAAACCTTCATTTTCTCCCGCAAATTCGTCTACTTCCCAAATCAGATCGTTATGTTGAATTTTGTATCTCTTTTTTTCAATTAGTGGTCGCAGGCAGAGAGTGTCGAGCATTTCCTCGGCATCTTTGACAGGAATAGCATATTCATACTCTGCTCTAGATATACCTACTCTTGGTCCTTTGATGGTTAAATAACCGCGATCGCCAATGACGCGCACTCTAACTGTTTGCTTGCCGAGGGTGGGAATATAACCTTGACGATAGACAACCCCGATACCAAGAGATTTCCACTTATCTCCTTTAACTAAAAATTTTCGCTCTATTTCTGTTGCCATTTATTAGATAACTAGAAATTTTGTTAATCTCTTTAAGAGTTATACAACAGAGATAAGGCTGGTTTGAATCAATTTAGCTTTTATTCATCAGATGGAGGGCGAACGATGGGACTCGAACCCACGAATGGTGGAACTTATGGCTACTTATGAACTCCGCAATCATGAAGTCTTCCATATCGATCCCGATAGCCTCAAACAAGAACCTGGGATTTTAGTGGTGCGTGACGACAAGACGGGTGCTAGGGAAGTTTATCCTTTCTATCCTGAATGGTGGCAACAGTGGCAGTTATGGAATGTAGATATCCCTAAAGTATCAGGAATGGATAATTCGGCGCTGGGAATGCGAGTAACTCAGGCTTTAAAGCGATATGGGTTTTTCAAACCCTATAATCTCCGTCATGCTTGGGCTGTTCGTACTCTAGAATTTGGATTGCCTATAGAGTTAGCCGCCGCTCAAATGGGTCATTCTCTATCTGTCCATAGCAGAATTTATCATCGCTGGATTAAACGAGATCATCATCAAAGAGTCTTCGACTTGTTGATAAATCGTAGGGATCGTCCACTCCCCCCTTAAACCGCGATTTAAGTGCTAGCTATAACATAGCAGCCAGATATATAGCATTTAAGCTTAAACTTGCCAGTAAAAATGGTTAAGTTACTAGTCAGCCAAAGTCCTGACTGTCAACCTGGAAGTCGGGTAAGTTTGTCAACATTGTGAGCTAATACCAGCAATGGGGATGAGCTAGAAACTACGACTACAACTCGTTAGGGTTTAGTCGCTGGAGACTTCATAGGCGAAGATTATGAAGTAGCGCTGAGAATTATAATTATAACGGATAAGCTTAATTCATGAATGAGAATAATCTTTACGAAAAAGATTTTATTACTTGGATTAAACAACAAGTTAAATTGCTACAAAACCGTGCTTTTGAACAACTAGATTTAGAAAACTTGATCGAGGAAGTTGAATGTCTCGTTCACCAACAACAAAATCTGGTTGAACATCATGCCTATCGTCTCTGGTATTACTTACTTACAGAGAAATATGAAGGTTTCCCCTCTGAAGAAATACGGGATTGGTATCGCAGTAAGGCTTCTTATCACTATTTGATGCTAAAATCCTTTCTCGAAGCACCAACCTTACTGGAATATTTCGAGGAAGAATATGCAGAGATCTACGAACGAGTTGCATTTAATTGGTGCTGCAATCGAGGAGATTGGGATAAAATTCGATTACCCCCAAAACCACCAATTCCGAGCGAAAACTTTCTCGAAGATGGATACCTTTATTGGCTTTTACAAGAACGGAAATCTGAATAGAGTCTCTTTGATTAAGAAGATTTGAGTGCGCTGGGCGCGGGAAACAAGTTCCCGCGCAGGAAGCGCAGTGTTTTCACGTATTCCATCGCCAGGTCAGCCAATCTATTTGCTATTGGAGTTCAGTCAATTCAAAAATAATGGCACTTCCACAAAGTATCACTTTCCACAAAGTATCACTGAAAAACTCAAAGACTATCGGGCGATCGCCCGTTCTGCTTCTACGGCTAACTTGAAAATAGATTTTCATCCTTGGTTGTGAATGTAGTTCATGCCAGGCTAACTTGAAAAAGGGATGTTAAAGTTTAATCTGGGTGTAAATTTAGCAACGAATAGAGGTTTTGTTACGACGAAAGAGGAACGGGACGCAGAGCGTGAAGAGCGCATCACGATGGAAATTGTGGTAGATGCCTACGGATCGGAAGAGCAGGCAATGGGCTGGTACTATTACTTACAGGACACAATGCAATTTCCCTTCACAGCAACGTGCATCACTAAGCGGCGCATTTCTCCTGTGAAAGAAGGCGAAACTGTGGAAGTGGTGGGCATGGCATCGGAGGATGAATGCGAACGGGAAATGTTTGTGGAGATTGCCTGGGATGGTGATAGGCTGGCAGTGCCGTTGAGTCAGCTAGAGGCTCCAGAGGCAGACGCAGAAACACAACAGGCGATCGCAGACTGGCATTACTGGGTGAATCAGGGCTATTAATTTGAGTAGGTATCACTTGATAGTGGTAGAGCATAAGGACAGGCTGACCCGCATAGGCTTTAACTATTTAAAAGTCTTACTAAATAAACAAGGTAAAGATATTGAGGTAGTTAATCTTGCTGAGGAAGAAACAGAAGACATCATGCAAGACTTTATCTCAATAGACTAATAAATAGAAAAGCGATCGCTTGCCAAAGATAGGCTTGCTGTACATCATCTAACAAGGGTTTGCTACTACCAGGGTTTTGACTTCAATGAGCTCCTAATGTTTGTGGTCCAATGCGGTTATAACCCCAAACCAACTCGTAAATCCAACTGCGACTATATCCTGTTGTTTTCATTACTTGTTCACTACCTAACCCTTTGGCTAATAACCAAATAATTTGATAGTGGGTTCGTTCAACTGGATTTTTCGATTGACGAGCTCGTTGTTCCAATTCTTCAACACTTAAATGTGGCTCAATTGAAATTCGTTTGGGCATCGCGACCGCACTGTGGTTAATTACTTCTTTCTATATTATGGGTATTTTGCCGAACATCAAATCAAATGACCGACCAAAAGTATTGGTCACACCAGCCCAGGAAAACATCAAAAAGTTAAAGCTCAAGGTCAAAGAGATGACCAGACGCAAGTGGTTTCAAGACTCACCAATGCTCAAAATCTCAGCATTGAACGCCGTACTCAGAGGATGGATTAGCTACTATCGCCATACCAACGCCAAGAAAATAGCTAAAGACCTAGATTTCTGGGTCAATGAAAGACTGTTTCTCTGGCTAAGTAAACGGCATAAAGCATCCAAACGAAAAGTACTTGATAGATTCAAGCTCCGTGAAAACGGTAAAAGAGGGAATTTTGGTGTAGTCAACGGGGATAACTACCCCTTCCTTTATAGAATGAGCGATTTACCCCTAAAGAAATACCGCTCTGGTTCTCCAGACAACCCTTATCTTGAGGGAGATTGGAAAACATCAGCAGCACAGCCAGAAAAACCCCTATCACAAAGAATCTGGATGGGAAATGCCGAAAATGTCATATGGCGCGAATTAAAAGAGAAAATTAAAGCCGAGAGGGGTGCGCAATGCGAACAATGTGGCAGTCTAGGAAAACTAGACCTACACCATCTTGTTTCGCGCAAAAACAAAGGTAAGGATACTGAAGATAATCTTCAATTACTATGCCGAACCTGTCACGCACAAACACCCTCGTTTGGTCGGAGGTAACAATGATGGAAAGCCGGATGAAGCGAAAGTGTGCGCCGTGGCACGCACTGATAGAATCGCCAACTCAGTTGGCTGGAGTTCAAGGCAATTGACTCCAAGGCGAACAACTGACCTTAACTTGAAAAAGAAGGGGGGACAAGAGCCTGTTTGTCAAGCGGAATGTAACAGAAGGCATGTATGGTACAGTTCCGCAATGCCTGAGCGATATGGCTAAAGCTAAACTGCCTGAATCCTAATACCCAGTGGTGGTACTTCACATCCTTCGGTAGCACGTCTGTACACCGATGCCACTGGTAGCCACAGATTAGACTTTTGTCTGTGGTACGCCTTGACCAGTGGACGATGAGTCATGAACTCATTGAAGGGCATGAATGGGAAGCCTAAGTCGCTCTAGTACGTTCATCAGTGACAGAACAAGGGATTGCCTAAGGGACGCGAGTCCTATGGTGACGGAGTTCCAATCTTTTGTCGTGGGAGTCACGCCCCACCAGGGCAAACGGAAGAGCCGTTTACAGGGCGAAGTGGAACAGGTAATCGGATGAAACAGAAGTTGTGAGGTACGCTCCTATGCGAACAGCCGAAACGGTACTGAACATCATACGTGAACGTGGAAAGCAGGGATTGCTGCTAGAAGGCATTTATCGATTGCTTTACAACCCTGACTTGTATTTACGCGCTTATGCCAAACTGTCTAGCAACGCAGGTGCGATGACACCCGGCGCGACGACGGAAACAGTAGATGGGATGTCACTGGAAAAGATTGATACTATCATTGAAGCTTTGCGATATGAACGGTATCGATGGACTCCAGTGCGTCGCACCTACATTCCAAAGAAAAATCGCAAATTGAGACCGTTAGGGCTGCCAGTTTGGTCGGACAAGCTTCTACAAGAAGTCATCCGGCCGAGCTTAGATGCCTATTACGACCCTCAGTTTAGCGATACTTCTCACGGATTCCGTCACAACCGAGGATGTCACACTGCCTTGCGTAATGTTACACAAAAAGGACGGGGGACAAAGTGGTTTATTGAGGGAGACATCAGCGCCTGTTTCGACAAAATAGATCCTACTGTTCTGTTAAAGATACTGCGCGAGAAAATCCACGACAATCGCTTTATTCGCCTGATAAGTGGGCTGCTAGATGCAGGCTACCTGGAAGACTGGAAATACAATGCTACCTATAGTGGTGTACCACAGGGCGGCGTGGTGAGTCCAATTTTATCCAACGTAGTGCTAGACAAGTTAGATCGGTATGTTGAGCGCGAACTCATCCCTAGCTACACACGCGGCAAACGCCGAAAAGCATATCGCCCTTATATTGCTCTGACCTTAGCCGCATCAGATGCTCGAAAACAAGGCAACCTGGAAGAAGCACGACGGCTGAGTCGAGAGGCTCAGAAGATCCCGTCTCGCGATCCCCAAGACCCAAACTTTCGTCGCCTCTGGTACACAAGGTATGCGGATGATTTTCTATTGGGATTGGTGGGAACCAAAGCCGAAGCCGTGGAAATCAAGCAAAAACTCGCTGCATTTTTACCCACTGAGTTAAAGCTAGAACTCAGCGAAGAAAAGACGCTCGTTACCCATGCCCGTG
>JADEWQ010000127.1 GCA_015207585.1 Pleurocapsales cyanobacterium LEGE 06147
AACTTATTTGCTCTATTATCACAGATGTTGGGCACTTAGTGAGAAGTTCGCTCTCGACGCGGAGCGAACCTCTCTCAACGCTTTCCTAGCGGATAAGCGTGAGGCTTCCCGCTCACGGAGCTAAAATCAGAACGCCTACTAAAATAAACAAGATTCCCATACTCCTTTCTAAAAGTTTCTGCGGCATCGAGCTGGCAACTAGAGATCCAAGCTGAGCACCAATAATGACACCAGGACCAGTAAAGATCGCTAGACTCAAAACCGTGTTCAGCGCCTCGCCTCCTACTTGGATGAATTGAATTACGTGACCGACCGAGGCAATTAGGGCAGTGATGGCGACAATGAAGACGCTGGTAGCTACTGCGATTTTACTAGGAACCCGACAGCGTTGCAGTAAAAAGTAACCATTTAGCTGTCCTAAACCAGTAGAAAGCATACCCAAAAATAGCCCGCCAATGCCAATCAACAGTCGCCCCTCCATGCGATTGCCAATGGTGTAGCAGAAGGTTTCCCCAGCAGTTGTTTTAATACAGGTTTGCTTAGCTTGGTTATGGTGTTCCTCGATATCTTGGTCTAAAAGTTTGACAGTTGCTGGTTCGGGAGAGCTTAGAAAACTAGAAGCGATCGCAAATAACCCCACACCGAGAATTCCCTTGAGAATATCGTCGGGAATCATTCCCCCTAACCACGTTCCCAACAAAGCTGCAGGAATACTGACTATTAGCAGCATTTGTCCTAATTGGTAATCGATCGAGCCTTTGCGAGCATAAGCGTAGAGCCCACTGGCAAAGCCAAATACTTCCGTCATTAAACCCGTACCGATGGCGACCTCTGCAGGTAGACCGAGACCTAAAATAAAGAGAGGTGTAAAGAATGTTGCTCCCTCCACACCAGATGACATGGCGATAGTAGCGATCGCCATGGAAACGGGAAACATGAACCAATACTCGAAACTCATAACTAATTTATAAGGTAAAACCTATATATAGAGAGTATTAAGAGAACTTGGTCAGCAATCCCAAGAATTTTTTCGATGTCGGTGTTAAAAGTGTACGGCGATAAGCATCTGCTGCTTTCTTAATTCCTTCGGCTTGAGTTGGATAGGGATGAATCACATTAGATAGACCGCTTAAACCAATCTTGTGAACAATAGCTGTAGTTACTTGACTAATCATCTCCCCAGCATGACGGGCAACAATAGTCGCCCCCAAAATTTCATCAGAACCTTTCTTATGATGAATTTTGACAAAACCTGATTCTTCCCCATCAGCGATCGCCCGATCTACTTCACTCAAGGGAACTTTTATCGTATTGACATTAATTCCCTGGGACTGAGCCTCACGTTCGTACATACCTACGTGAGCAATTTCTGGGTCAGTATAGGTTACCCAAGGCATCACCAAATTACTTAGTTTAGAACGTCCTAAGCCAAAGGGAGAAAACAAAGTATTCTTAATTACAATTCGCGCTGCGGCATCTGCTGCATGAGTAAACTTCCAATTCAGACAAATATCGCCAGCAGCATAAATCTTGGGGTTGGTCGTTTGGAGGTAGTCATTGACCTTAACTCCCTGGCGATCGTAGTCTACCCCAACCGCTACTAAATTCAGCCCTTCTACATTAGGCGCGCGTCCGGCACCGATTAAAATTTCATCGACAGTAACTGATTCGGATTTGCCATTGCATGTATAGTAAAGTGTTTTGCCATTAGATGTCTTTTCTACCCTCTGTATCTGAGAACTTAGCACCAACTGGATTCCTTCCCGAATAAAAGTGTTCTGGACAATTTCAGCAGCATCGGTATCTTCTTTATTTAAAAGATGAGAATGTCGGTGGAACAGAATGACCTTACATCCCAAGCGATTAAAAGCCTGAGCCAATTCACAACCGATGGGACCGCCACCAATAACAGCAAGACGTTTGGGGCGTTTGGTGAGGGAAAAAACCGTTTCGTTGGTAAGAAAACCTGCCTCTTCGATCCCTTTAATTGGAGGTCGTACAGCTCTTGCCCCCGTAGCAATGACTGCTTTTTTATAGCGAAGAATTTTATCGCCAACTTCAATGCTATTGTTGCGCAAAAAACGACCCGCTCCCAAGAAGACATCAATGCCGAGATTTTGGAAACGTTGAGCCGAATCGTGATGGCTAATACCCGCTCTCAGTTTGCGCATTCGTTCCATCACGGCGGGAAAATCAACCTCTATTTGTTCGGGAGTATTAATACCAAAAGCTTTGGCTTCCCACATCTGACCAACAACGCGAGAAGAGCGGATGATGCACTTGGAAGGGACGCAACCGACATTCAAGCAATCCCCACCCATCAGATGTTTCTCAATTAAGGCAACTTTTAAGCCTAAGCCCAAACCTGCTGCCCCTGCTGCGACGACTAAACCAGCCGTACCCGCACCGATGACGACCAAATCGTAGCGGTCGCGTGGTTGCGGATTGACCCAATCGGGCGGATGAACATAAGAAACCAGTCTTTGGTTATACTCATCCATCGGTGGAACGTTTACTCTCTCAAAGGCTGAATTTGACATGATTAGCTCCTTATTGTTCAATTTCATTCAACTAAATGGTTTGACTTGAGCGATTTGCTACCGTAAAGACCAAGTAAACAACTTATCCAACTCAACTAACCATATAGAAACGTTGCGGTGCAGAGACTCGTTATGCAGTATTACTAATTAATTTACTCAGATAAAGTTGCCAAAATTCCTCTGGTAGCATTGCCGGAACTGAAGAAGCCGCAAAATCAGATTTATTTCGTATCACAATAATTTCTAAACCCTCGGCTTTTGCCGCTTCACTTGTTACCGCATCCTCAAAATCTGTGATGGAGCTTTGTAAAGCCGTCCGAATGACCTCATCTGTTACGCTGGCAACTTGAAGACGCTGCAATAATCTTGATAACAGTTTACGGGCTGCTGCATTACCAAGTTTATTAGGAAAGTATCGTTAGTGCTAACAATATTCCTAATGCCGGCAAGAGAACATAATCGAGATAACCCACGACAGTACTTAATCCCACTGCTCCCAGTAAGACAACCAAAATAGGTGTAAAGCAACACAAAGCTACAACAACTGTTCATGTCAAACTAGTAATCAGTGGAGTTTTAGGTTTCATAGGATAAATATCGTTTATTAACTAATTGAGATCGAATCGTTCTTTTTCATCATTCTTAGGCTCTAAAACTTCTTCTTCTAAAGCTTTGCGAGCAATTTTGGTTACATACAGCGTTACGGCAACCGTAGCAATAAAACCAACAATTCGAATCGTCCACTCCACGACTGGGTTATCGGGTTGAGCTTCGGTACCAACGGCGGCAAGACTACCAGCCAGAGAACCTAGATAGACGTACATAATCGTTCCAGGAATCATACCAACAGAAGCAATAAAGTAGTCTCTCAGAGAAACTCCCGTTACACCGTAGGCGTAATTCAATAAATTAAAGGGAAATATTGGAGATAATCGCGTCAGGAGAACAATTTTGAATCCTTCTCTACCAACGGCTCGATCGATAGCTCGAAATTTTTGGTTACCTTCAATTTTTTTAGCAACCCAGCCTCTAGCTAAGTAACGTCCGACCAGAAAAGCAGCCGTAGCTCCCAACGTAGCACCGATAAAGACGTAGAACGAGCCTAACACGAGACCGAAGACAACACCAGCCCCTAAAGTAAGGATCGAGCCTGGTAAAAAGGCAACAGTAGCGATTATATAGAGGAGAATAAAAGCGATCGCGCCAACTGCACCAAGACTATCGATCCACTGCAAAGCATTGCGCAACCATTGTTGAGGATTAAATCCGACCCCATTACCAGATTCTTGCGCCCAAGCTGGTGCAGCTGCCAAGGCAATAGCTAAGCCAGTGGCAAGTAGAGTTAAGAAAGCAAGTCGGAAAAGCTTCCGCCAGTTTCTGGTAAGAATATTTTTCTTGGTTTTAGTGCTTACTGATTGTAGCATGGGTAATCTCTTTATCTAAAATACTTCGATCTAGAGCTTTCTTGGTAAGGTGCGTTACATAGAAAGTCGCGGTAACTGTAGCAATTAATCCAATGATTCGGATTATCCACTGGGCGATTTCAGTTTCTAAAGTAGTCGGCTGATTAGGAGTACCGATTGTAGAAAGCTCCCTAGCAAAAGAGCCGATGTAAACATACATGACGGTACCTGGAATCATACCGATGGAACCTAAAATATAGTCTTTGACAGAAACTTGCGTTACCCCAAAAACATAATTCAATAAATTAAAGGGAAATATAGGAGAAAGACGAGTTAGCAAGACGATTTTCCATCCTTCTTTCCCAATAGCTCGATCAATTGCTTTAAATTTTGGCTTTTTTCCAATCTGTCGGTAAACCCAATCCCGCGACAGGTAGCGTCCGAGTAGAAAAGCCCAGAGCGCACCTAGGGTGGCAGCAATTAAGACGTAAACCGATCCCCAAACAACGCCGAACAAACAACCGCCTTTCATCGTCAAGATGGAACCTGGTACAAACAGCAATGTCCCTAGGTTGTAGATAACTATAAATACAATTACCCCTAAAACCCCAAGACTTTCAACCCAAATTAATGAAGTTTGTAATAGTTCCCTAATCTCAGAGTGTTTGGCAACAGCGATCGCCATAACAATTAATCCACTGAGGACTATTAGTTTAAGCTTGGTATTAAAATGACATTTGCTGGCTCGGGTCATCGGTTTACCCGTCAATTGAAAATTGATAAACTCTAGTGCAGTACAGCGGTAATATAGCAGTAGTCAGGAGTCAGTAGGGACGTAGCATGCTACGTCCGTACAGAAGTCAGAAGTATAATTCTTAAGTACTTCAGGCGACAGCCCCTCGCCTTTTGTCTTTTGCATGGGTGACTTCCGCGAAGCTAGTTGGGTTTGGGAAAATCACCCATGAGATGACCGAAGGTAACTTCGCCCATTTTCCCAGGCATTTCACCGTGTGTTTGATCGTCTGCGTGGTAGGCAGCAACTAGCATTTGGTAATTATTATCGGCAGGTACGGTAATTGTTGCAGTGGCATTGCCCTCACTATCGGCTCTAAATTCGTTACCAGGAGTACCTCCTGCCGGACCCATATCCATTCCTACCAATTGTTTATTGACCCACCACAAAGTGTAAAGACCATTAGGCACTAAGTTACTTGCTTCGAGAGTAACAGTATAACTGTCAGAATTAACCTCTGAAACTGAAACCTCACCTTTGGCAGCAAGCCACTCTTGTTCGGTTAAACCTGTTGGGGTACCGTCGTCAGCAGCAGCCATTAACATTCCAGAGTTATCTTGGTTCTGGGCGATTAAATTTTGTGCAATAGCGTTCTGGTTTTTATTGCTGCTATCACCAAGAATTTCAGCTCTGGCAGCAGGTAAGATGGCAGTAGACAACAAAAGAATAGATAAACTACCAAAAATTAGACGTTTCACGGTCAAAACTCCTTGTTATATCAACTTAATCTTGTTTATCGCAGCATTATTCCTAAATGGAAAATGACTGTTGAGTGACAGTTTTCTTGGTCTAGATCACAACCATGCAGTATTACTTATGCAGCATGGCGATCTCGTTTTTCTCAAGATTATTGGGGTCTTTATAGAGTGATACGAAGCTAATTTTCAAATGGATTTACTTGAGCCTAAAGGTTGAAAAAAATATTTTTGGTTTCCCATTCCCATTGAAATTATTAAGCTTACTGATTCCAGGGCAAGCGGACGGGCATTTCTCGAACAGATTTCAGTTCTGGTAGTTCGGGTTGTTTGGCTTCTAGCTGGTCAATGCGATCGCCATACCAATTAGCTCCCAAAAAAGCTGTTATTCCGTGAGCAAAAATACTAATCAAAACTGTAATTACCATTGTGGTAAAAATCACACTACTACCTTGAATTGCCGTTTCTTCTAACACTAATAATCCGTACAATACTGAAGCTACCCCTCTCGGACCGAACCAACCCAGAAAAACCAGCGTTTCTCCCCTGAGTTTCATGCCGATGGTACTAATGGCTACGCTCGCTGAACGAACGATTAGCAAACTAACAATTGCATAAAAGACTATCTGCCACGTTAGTTCTGGTAAAGCTGGCAAGACCATAATTGCGCCGTAAATCATAAACGTGAGTAAGATTAGAAAACGAGCAGTATTGCCCAAGGTTAACCCCGCACAAAATGCCGAAATAAAGCCATTTCCTCCAATTATTTCAGCTAAAGTGTAGGCAAGGAGAGATAATCCCAGTACAGATAAATCTCGAAAACTCTCAGTAATCCATCGACGATCTGAACTAACTAAAAGCAACCAACCGCCAATGTAACCCACAGCTATGCCAACAATGGGACCTAAAATGACTTGTTTAGCTGAAAAACTGAGCCAGTAACTTGTAGCTTCTGCTGCTGCTGTTTGACTCGTCGCCAAAGACAAGAAAATTAGCAAAATAGGCAGGCAAATTCCATCATTTAAGCCACTTTCAACGTTAAGGCTTTGACGAATACAGAGGGGAACGCGAGGACTACTAACAACAGCTTGCCCTAAAGCAGCATCAGTGGGAGCGAGAATGGTGGCTAAAGCGGCTGCTTCCCAAATTGTTAGTTCTTGTTGAAAGAATATATTAGCTCCAAATGTACCGAGAATAATCATCACTGGAAGACCAATTCCCAACAGGCGCAAAGGCAGATCGTACTCTTGAAATAACAGCTTTAGGTGAATGCGAGAGACATCGGTAAATAGAACCAGAATTAGGGTGAATTCGGCAAATAAAAGTACTATTTCACTTTTAATATTGACATTGAGTAACCCTAAGAGTTGAGGACTCAGCAGTAAGCCAAAGATAGTAAATACCATTGGTGGAGTAATGACACTTTTCTCAATAGGTTTGGAAATTAAACCAAAGGCGAGAATAAAAAGAGCGATCGCGGCAAGGGTTTCAGTAGTCATGCTTCATAATTTTGCTGTATCATCAAAGCTGATGTTCGCTGTACTCTTACCACAGAATTTTATCCAGAGAAAACCCAAGACAAAAGGCAACCAAAGCCAGTATCTTTCTAAAGAAGTTAATCGCCAGTCAAAGTTACCTAAAGACTGTCGATGTTTCAGGATGAAGTAGACAAAAGCCGAAAGACTAACCCAACGCACGCCAAGATTACGGGTAGCTACAGCCCAGGGAATCGACCAGGTAAAATACCAAGCGTGAACAATTGGTGATAGTGCCAACAGAGCAAAAAAGTACCACTCGACAAAATTGACAAAACTGCGGCAACGCCACAACAAAGCGATCGCCACCAATCCCAAAGGAATTCCATAAATCCAGTTTTGTTGCGTCGAAGGATACCAAACCAGACTCACTAAATAAGGGATAAATTCAGCACTGCGACCGTGAGAAACAAAGGTTGAACTAGTTGGAATTAGCGAACACTCTCTATCATGGCAAAACCATAACCCTGTAACCAACATAGGCAAAATACCTAGCAATAAAACAAAAGGCGCGTACTTTCCTCTTACTCGTAAAGCTAAAAATACCAGAATTGGCAGTGACATCCACTTGATTGCCACGCTCAAACCAATTAGTAATGCACTCCATGCCCAGTGGCGTTTATCAAAAGCTAACCACCCTGCCACCAATGGTAAAATAAACCAGCTATCATAGTGACCTCCACCGGCAAAAGAATAAATAACTAGGGGGTTCCAGGCATAAAGTAGGGTTCTGCGATCGCCCCGATTTTTACTTAATAGCCAACATATCCCTAAATCGGCTAAAACAAACGCCAGTTTAAAAAGCAATACTGAAGTACTAATTAAAGCTAAAGCTCGAAATCCTAGCTGAGTCAGTGGCGGATAGATAGCAGAAGTGCCTAAGTGATTCATCAGTTCCCACCAATCGGTTCGGTAAGGAATCAACTCCGGTGCGTTAGGGGGCAAATCATAGGGACTAAAACCTAAGTTTTGGATATGTCCCTCCCACAAGTAACGCCAGATATCATCGCCTGGATACATTGGCAGCAGCAGTAATCTGCTTAAAATAGTAACGCTCCAAAACCAAGTATTACTTAGGGAGTGAAGCGTCCAAGAAAGCACGAAGCCCAAACTCATGACCCCAATCCCCCACCAAAATCGAGGTACTGTACCTGCTTGCTGAAAATCTCCGTGAGGAAGAATAAGAACAGCCCCCAACAAGAGAAGTAGAGAACTAAGCCAGAGGGCAAATCGGGAATAGCGGAAATTTTTTCGTTGCTTGTTGAGACGTTGCAAGTACAAACTTCCCAATGTTGCCAAAATAATACTTCCAGCCCAAAAGCTTCCTTGAAGCGTACCGGAGATTTTAGAACGACCACCTTGTCGATGGCGATAACCTACAGGAATTTCACAAATCTTCAAACTGTATTCAAAGGCTTTTGCCTGCATCTCTACCGTCCAACCAAAAGAACGATCGCGCATCTGGATTTTTTCTAAGGCAGACCGACGAATCAAACGCAAGGGACCCAAATCTCGATACCAATATCCCCAACCCCAACCGATGAGCAGAGTAGCCAGCCAATTGCCGAAATTTTGGATTGGGGTCATGGCAGCACGACCGGAAGCCGTGGCGCGGCGGTTGCCCAGGATGAAATCGGCATCTTTAGCAGCAGCAAAAAACTCTGGCAGTTTACTCAGGTCATCGCTACCATCACCATCGCAGAATAAAATCCAATCGTACTCATCCGGTACTTGTTGCAATCCGCGCCAACAGGCTCGACCGTAACCTGACACGGGTTCGCTGATGATTTCAGCACCAGCAGAGCAAGCTTCGAGCTTCGTGCGATCGCTACTGCCATTATCCACAACACAAATTTTTGTCAATCCATAGGATTGTAAGGACTTGATAACGCTACCAATGGTCGCTTCTTCATTGAGAGCGGGTATGATAACGAAAACTCGATTTAAGTCACAGCAGTTCTCTTCTGAATGGTTTTGGTTCACATTTACACCCAATCAATTAAATAAATGAGTTTGGAATCGATCCTTAGAGCTGATTGTTAACTCGCTGTAATCGTTGTAATACCAAATCCGATTCTGAAAACATACTTTTCGTTTGGGAGTTTTAATTAGGCTAAAAAGCTTCTGCCCAATAACAATTGGCAGTGCTGCTCCGCAATCTGAATGGAACGCAGTTATTAATTGCGAACTGCGAATTGCCTTTACCCAACTTTTAAATGTTGTATTTCAACAGGATTTAGTATAAAATAAGGCTTCAGTTAAAATAGGACAATCGAACTACTTGATGGCTGAAAGATAATCAGGTCAAAAATTTCAGACTTCTTAAGATTTACTTGACAAATCAGCTCTTAATCTGCTATCTGACTTATCGCTTTGCGTTAAGAGACCAATCGTAATCTAGGTAACTTACTTTATAACCTCCCCGAGTCAGATATTCTCTCTCGGCTGGACTGAGATATTGACTGATAAAATTGATAAAAGCTGTTTCTTTGCCATTCAAGTTGGCAAAATTTTCTTTTTTTCCGTAACTCTTCTCAAAATCTTCCCCAAACCATTTAAAAATAGAAGAAACGTAAACCCGTTGTGAATCGCGATCGATGCGAAAATTGTCAGGGTTGGCGAGAAAAACTCTAGTTTGTTCGTCGAGTTGAGCGTTGAGTTTTTCCCCCATAAAAGGCTCAGTCCTTAGCTTGGGACAACCGATAGAAGCGCAAACCAAAGCCATGTGAATTCTTGGTTCATCAAATTCTTTACGAAGAGTTTCATGTTCGATATCGTTCAAGGTCATTTCTTGACCAATTACTTTAAATTTCTTTCGCTCCCAAACTCCAGGAATGTCACGAATACTCTCGGTGGGATAATTATCGACGATCGCTTGTAGGGTTAGAGAATTGTAAGCGTTAATTAAAAAAGCAATTTTCTCTTCATCTGTCCAAGATTCATAGATATTGGGAGTAACAGAACCTATGGCAGCATTAAACTTATCGAGTTTTTGCCGATTATTCTTCAATTTTTCGTAGTCAACTCGTCCTGATGCATCGACATACTCTCGTAAAACCTCGGCATAATCCTGATAGTTCAATGGTTGAGCAGCAACAACACTTGATTCTTGTTGTTCTTCTTGTTTATTCATAGTAGAGGAATTAGAGTATCCCGCACAGCTAGTCAAAAGTAGTAGTAGAGTAAGGGGAATCAAAAATCGGTTGGGTGTATTAGCTAAATATAGTTTCGGCATAATTGTAGATTGCCTTGATTAGTAATTAAGTATTATTTAGGTCATTAAGAGTTCAACAAATAATACGAAGCTGAAACAAAAAAGGATTTAAAAGGATTTAAAGCAGCTATAGCTATACACTTAGGAGTCTTCACGCTCACAAAGATAAATGTGGTTAAGAGCCGAAGTAATCAACTGACTGGTTGGTAGATCCAGCACGAGTTCTCCATTTTGAATACCCAGAATGCGATCGCTATATTGTTTTGCCAGTTCCACTTGATGGAGATTACACACAACTGTCAGTCCCTCTTGAATTGCGATCGCTCTGCTTTAAAATGGATTGGTAGCCGTGCTGATAAAGATGTTCGGCTGCCATGCTTACTATTTTGGGATCGGCTTCGATGCCGAGACCTTCAACTCATCGATTCATCAAGTTAAAAAAACCGCAAACTAAAGCAGTAGGAACGACAGCCTTTTCATACCATCCTGCTGCCAAGATGGCATCGACATCAGCTTTCTCAACTTGACTTGGTGCTGCGTTGAGCTTCTTGACGTAGTTTAGAATCGGTTTCATCTTGTTCGGTATTAAATTATCGGGAAACTCCTTCATCAATTCCTTTGACTGACCAAACTTTTCGGCGACTGCAGTGTGGGAACTTCGGCAATAGTTGCATTGATTGAAATAGGAAACGAAGGCAGGAATTAATTCTCGCTCTCCTTCAGTAAAAGGAGAATCACCGCGCATCAAGATTTGAGCAAATTCATGGATGGGCTTGGCAAGTTCGGGATAGGCTTTGAGAACATCGATTAAGGAAGCGTTGGGTAAAGAAGAGAGAAATGACATCGTTTTTGCTTCTAATAAAATAAGTCTATTGACAATTAACAGGACGCTCGATTCCTTCAAACTGACAACCCGATCTTGTTACAGATCGAGGACTGTGAAAGAGCGCGGTGCGGCAGCACCTGCTCCGCAGGATCGCATTCAGAAATCAGTAAGTTTCATGATCGATAAGGGTGTCAACAAGACCCAATCTTTGTCGGGGTCAACGCGGCTGAAAGCCGCAGTTGAAAAGCTTTCAGGAGAGTTGTCACCCCGTCAGCTTCAAAGGGCATAAAGCACCATCCTTGAGGTCCACGTGCGATTAATTCACCTGTTTGGCGGTGAGTAATGGTGATAATTTTGTTGACTCGTTTCATTTTTTAGATTATGTAGATTGCCCTCGCGATTAAATAAGTACCTAAGCGGAATTATTTGTACATTCCCTATTCCCTACTACTTAACCACGAGGCTTCAACAGAATCTTAAATCGAAGATTTCAGGAAAGGAGCCATGCTAAATTCCAGTCGATATTTGGAATAATTTACGCAGACATGCTCCATCTTAAAGCGATCGCTGTGGACTCGGTTGATGAAATCGATGACCTCTCGGACAGAGTTAAGCTGAAAAATGTTGTGCAGGTCGTGGCTAGTAAAAAATTGTTTTGCCAAAACTTCAGTTTGCAACCAAGCTATCAAGCCCGTCCACATCTGACCGAAGAGAATAATTGGGGTTTCACAGATATGTTGTACCTGCATTAACTGCCAGGTATAAAACAGTTCCAGTAGAGTTCCAATACCTCCAGGAGCGACAATTACTGCATCCGAAAGAGACATAAAAGCATCTAATCTGTCACTGAATTTATCAAAATCCTGATTGATATCCAGATACTTGTTGGAATGTTGTTCGTGAGGAAGCTTGATATTCAGTCCGATTGAATAGAGATCTGAGGCAATGCTTTTATGCCCGGCGTTGGCTGCTTCCATCAGACCAGGTCCCCCTCCAGTTACGATGTCGAATCCCGATTCGGCTAATCCTCGAGTAATATTAAACACATCGATGTATTCTGGATCTTCTGGTTTGATTCGCGCCGAACCAAAAATGGCTACTCGATAGTGGGGATTCATAGATTTGCCGTTCCTCTCAGAATTGTGATAATTTCCTCCGGGTCTTGTCTCTGGGTATAATCGGGATTGACAAAGGCGTGAACAATTACGCCATCACTGTTGACTACGTAGGTTGCTGGAATGGGCAACTCAAAGGTTTCATCCCCATCGATCGCAGGCAGATCGATGTCGAACCCTTGATAGATTGGGCGGAGTGCTTCAGGTATTGTAAATACCAGCCCAAATTTATGGGCAACCTGATTGCCAACATCACTCAATACTTCAAAGGTCAATTCATTTTTCTCAACGGTAGAGAGAGAGTTATCGGGAGTTTGGGGTGAAATTGCTACTAATGTTCCACCGTAAGCCTGGATTTCTGGAAGCCATTACTGTAACGCCCGCAGTTCTAAATTGCAATAGAGACACCATTCCCCACGATAAAAAGAGATAATAACAGGACCTGATTTTAAGAGATCTTGAATGTCAACGGATTTACCAACCGCATTGGGTAGAACAAAATTGGGTATTGTGTCTCCTGCTTGAAGAGCGCGATCGCTAATACCCGATTCGATCAAATCGATGGCAGCTTGTTCCATCAATATTTTGACATCTTCTGGCAGCAATGATTCGATCTGAACCGCTAGGTTGACTAAATCTTCAGTTAAATTCATAAAAAACTCCTAATTTTTAGTCAGTTTTTGGTTTTGGAAGCACAGGGATTGGCTTGAACTTCGCTACCCGTGTTAGTAGGTGTTTTGGTTTTAGCTGCACAAGGATTTGCACAACCAGCAACCCTTCCAAGACTTAACAGTGAAACCACTGCTAGGAGAGAAAAATATCTAATCTTCATACATCAAAAAACTATCGACTTTAGTGAATGAATTACCGCGTCATCTAGATTAAATTTCAGAAAAATGAGTCTCCGATGAAGATCAGATTGATATTAGATAAAAAATTTAACCAGTAAGCGAGAAGTTCCGTTGCTTAGTTGATGGGAGCGTTAAAAAGTTATTTCTAAGGAAACAATATCGCCACGAAAACGACTGATTGTATATTCAAACAAATGATTGTTCCGATCGCAGACAAAACTTTTGGTAATTATCAAAGGAATTCCTGGATCGATCTGTAATAGTTGGACATCTTCTCTCGAAGCAATGATCTTGACAGCCAACTGTTCCCATACAATGAAAAAAAAGCCGAAGAAGTAAAGGAAATAAAACCGCAGCAATTTACTCCTCAAATCAATTTTGACGCTCTACTACCAGTTCCCCCAGGACAATTGCACCAAGGAAAATCAACTATTTAACAAAGTAATCATTTCTTCGTAAAAAGGCATTCCTTTACCTCGACTATCGGTAGCAGTTGATACAAGTCTTAATGTTTCAACTAATGAATCTTTAGCAGCATCAAGAACTAATGTCAAAAGTCGATTAGTATCATCTTGATTTTGCTGTCCATAGGCGATGGCATTGATGTAATCATTTCGTTTTGAATTAGAAATAATCACAATTGGATAACCTGCACGCAGTAATAGCAAATTTATCAATAACCTAGATGTTCTTCCATTACCATCTCTAAATGGATGTATGGAAACAAAACGATAATGAGCAAAAGTAGCATATTTAATTGGATGGAGTGTTTGAATTTGTTGAGAATTAAGCCAAGCAATAAATTCTGTCATTAATTGCGGGAGTAGATAATGTGCTGGATAGAGATAATTCGTTCCTGCTGCTTTCACATCTAACTGGCGATATCTTCCTGCTTCCTCTGGTGCAATTTTTCTCAAGATTAAATTATGTATTTGTTTAATTTCCCACTCACCGATTGCTTTGTCTTGTTGTGCTAAAGTTTCTACATAATCAATAGCATCTTTATGTCCAATTACTTCTAAATGTTCTTCTAAAGTTTTTCCACCAATAGTAATACCTTTAGATAGAACTAATTCGGTTTCACTTTGAGTAAGAGTGTTTCCTTCGATCGCATTTGAATTATAAGTGAATTGAACGTCATATAATTTTTTCAATTCTGCCACAATAATCGGGGACAAAGGACGAAAACTATCCAACCAGCCTTTGAGCTTATCTATTTGTTGAAACTGCGATTGGTTGCTCATATTTAGATAGCGAACTAATAGTTGGCTCAGATCTGGATTAATCTGTTGTTGGTGTAATCGAATTAATCCTGCTAAGAATCGATCGTATAGCTGGCAAGCATTTCCATCACTTACAATCTCTAAAGATTTTTGCAGCATCATTCTTTTTCTTTTTTAACTTACACGGTTATTTTCAATGTTAATTTCATTTAGATTTTAGAAATTTTCCTGCCGACTTACTTAAGACATTTTTAACCAACCCAAAACTTGAGCTACTTCTAACTCTAAATCAATCTCTTCTAAGATTACAGTGTTGCTTAATCGATGATGCCTTTATTTTTTCAGCAAAAATTCATCTAGGCATCAGCAATGAATAATCTTGATAGCAAAACTTTCCCATAACATGGAAATTAAACAGCACCACCAAATCTCATCAAGGCTGAACTTCACTTTTAGCTATACTTTGGTCGTGCCGTGACTTAAGAAGTTGAGCGATTATGACAGTAAAAGACTGGTTAGCGAGCAACGATGGGCAGTGCATAACTTGTGACGTTGATTCTCAAACTGAAGCATTGTCCCATCCCTATCGGCTCTATCGCTTTTTAACCGATCTAGAAGATATTTTAGACCGCATTAGCGAGGATTATTGGCGACTTGAGGCAATTCGTCCTTTGGTACGCAGACTGTTGACCAGTTCTTCCTGGCTGCAAATTCCTACTCTAGAGCCTAACCCTGAAACAGGCTGGGAGGTGTTAACTTTGTATGACGAACCATTTTTTCCCCTGACGATACAATTAGTCGCCTGGGCACCCGGCATGACTTCACCGATTCATAATCATGGCTGTTGGGGTCTAGTGGCACTGCTGAGTGGAGAGGAGAAGAACACCTTTTGGCAGCGGTCGCCAACACCAGAATTTAGCGATCACATCGAACCTGTAGGCGAGTGCCTGCTTACTCCTGGAGATATTCTGTGCTTGATGTCCGATGCCATTCACCATGTCGAAGCGATTGGGAATGAACCAACAATTAGCTTTAATTTGTATGGTGAAACCAACTATAACCAAAGGTTTGAGTTTGACCCAGAACAAGGCACAGCCAAAAACTTTTAATCTTTTCAGACTCTCTCACTCCCTAGTAATTCAATGAAGCTAAGTCGCCACCTTCGATCTTTAATCAATTCTTGCTCGGGCAAGGGTATTTCTACCTCTTCGCTTCAGTTTCGCCTGACTCTGGAATTGGTGACACTCTCGATTATAGGCTTAGGCGGTGTGGCGGTTTGGGCTGGCTGGCAAATGGAGCAAAATCTCGTGGCTGCCCACAAGCAAACTCTAGAATATATTGCTATGCGCTTTCCCGAACAACTTGAAGTTTACTCTCAGGTAGGTTCGCTCGAAAAGGGATTAGAACAGACTATTAATAGAGTCTCGACATCTAATTTGGTAGTATGGGTCAAAAATTCTGATGGTCAACTTTTAGCCCAATCTCCCAATAGCAATAGTTCTTTATCTGAGATTCGTGCTGTCGAATCTCTCGCAGAAGTACCGGAACAACCCCAGGTAGTTCGTTTTGGCGATCGCGATATTGTTTTGTGCGGGACTCCTCTCGTCTTCAATGGCAAAGTTCTTGGAAAATTGTACCTGTCGCAAGATATCACAGCAGATCGGCAAAAATTAAATGCTGGGTTGTGGCGATTGTTACTAATTAGCCTCTTGACTATTTCGATTTTAACTGTGGCGATTTCTCAACGAATTCGCAAAGCCATGCATCCTCTTAAGCAGATGAACCAGATAGCTAGTGCTGTTTCTGCCGATGATTTGAAAGCTGCTAAACTGCAACTCCATCAAGCACCAGACGAAATTTTGGGACTGGCAAAAGCTTTCAATGAAATGTTGTTTCGGCTATCGGGTGCTTGGGAACAACAACGTCAGTTCGTCGGCAATGTTTCCCACGAACTACGCACCCCTCTGACTGTCGTGGTAGGTTACTTGCAAAGTCTACTGCGACGAAGCAGCAACTTGAGTGCTTATCAACAGCAGGCATTAGAAACAGCAACAGCAGAAACCGAACGTACCATCCGCATGTTGCAAGATTTACTCGATCTGGCACGGGCAGATAGCGGTCATCTGCACTTTCGCTGCGCTCCGATTATGTTGAATACCCTCGTAGCAGAAGTAGCAGCCATGAGCCAAAAGGTCAGCAATCGCCAAATTACCGTGCTGGCAACCGATGAGGATGTAGTCACCTGTGCCGATCAAGACCGTCTACAGCAAGTGTTAATTAATCTAGTAGATAATGCGATTAAATATTCTGCCCCAACTCAACCAGTGGATCTTGTCTTAGAAAAAACCGTTCAGTCTGCTATAATTCACGTGCGCGATCGCGGTATTGGCATTCCTCTAAGTCATCAAAAGCGCATCTTTGAAAGATTTTATCGGGTGGATGAGTCCAGAAACCGTTCTCAAGAAGGTACGGGATTGGGTTTGGCGATCGCTAAAAGCCTGATTGAAGGAATGGATGGTCGAATTACTCTGCGCTCTAAACCAGGGGAAGGTAGTATATTTACAATTACTTTACCACTTTGGCAACCGTAGCTATGAGCGACGACCGCATTCTCCTGGTAGAAGATGACCCCAAACTAGCTGAATTCATCGATGATGGGCGGGGGCATGATGAATGACAGAATGATGGGTGACAACAGAGAAGATCTGCAAGTCGAAGCAAATAGAGAAAAATAGTTATAATGTGTATAAAAATTGATGTTAATACACATCGAGTAAAGAAAAATGAGAACTAATATAGTAATAGACGAAAAGTTGATGAATGATGCTTTGAAGGCTACTGGATTAAAAACCAAAAAAGAAGTTGTGGAACTTGGACTGAAGACATTAGTAAGACTTAATCAACAGAAACAGATCAAAAAACTAAAAGGCAAACTTAAATGGGATAGCGATCTTGAAGCTATGAGAACTAACTGATGATCTTGGTAGATTCAAGTGTTTGGATTGACTATTTCAATGGCAGAGATACACCTCAAACTGATAAGCTTGATGAGCTTCTGGAAATAGAATTATTAGGCATCGGGGATATTATTTTAACTGAAGTTCTGCAAGGATTTCGTGCGGATAACGATTACCGCACAGCCAAAAAAGTGCTAACTTCTCTCATTGTATTCAATATGCTTGGTCTTGAAATTGCTATCAAGAGTGCAGAAAACTTCAGAATATTGAGAAAGCAAGGTATAACAATTAGAAAAACAAATGATGTAATTATCGCCACATTTTGTTTAGAAAACGATCATTCTCTTCTATTTTCGGACAAGGATTTTATTCCTTTTGTAAAATATCTTGGCTTAAACGCTGTACTGATAGATACATAATTAGCAAAGTAGGTCTAGCTAACTAAATTTTGCGCTCGGTTTGTTCGCGATCGCGTCATCGCATTCTTGACTTTACAGTCAACTCAACAGTCAACTAAAGAGTTTAAAAGTTCATCCAGATCAGAACTGATATTAAATCCGTCTAATTAGTTGTGATAACTTTCTACTTTTAATTCTTTTCTTTCCTTCTGCCCTCTGCCCTTTACCCAATAACAATGCGTAGTTATTAATTGCGCGCCGAACTCGAGACGCTGCGCGTAGAAAACCGGCAGTTCATTGCTAATTGCGAATTGCTAATTGCGAATTGCTCTGCCTTTCTTCACCGATATTATGGTTGTTGAAGAGGATTTGATATGATTTCCGCTTCCAGCGATCGCAGTTTGCCTAAAATCACCTTGGGCGGTTCGTACTCTACTTCTTCCTACTTAATTTCTTTTACGGGATTGGGTTTGGCGATCGCCAAAAGCCTGATTGAAGGAATGGATGGTCGAATCACTCTCCGCTCTAAACCAGGGGAGGGTAGTATATTTACAATTACCTTACCACTTTGGCAACAGTAGTTATGAGCGACCGCATTCTCCTAGTAGAAGATGACCTCAAACTAGCTGAATTCATCGCCACAGAACTCAGTCTGGAAGGATATGATGTTACTATTGCCGCCAATGGGATGGATGGGCTGAGGATGGCTCGTGATTCCCAACCCGATTTATTAATTTTGGACTGGATGCTGCCCGGCATTTCTGGATTAGACTTGTGTTTGCGGTTGAGAAAAACGGGGATTGAAGTTCCCATTATTATGTTAACGGCGAAAGATGAAATACCAGACCGTGTTGCTGGATTAAATGCTGGAGCCGGTCAACTACCCACCGCTAATGGCTAAGAGCAATTTAGCGGGGGCTTGCAAAGAACTAAATGCCAATTAGTTCCAGCAGGACAAAACAGTTGTCTAGCCTGTGCGGAAAACGTAACCTGAGCTAACT